>NZ_AP027730.1 GCF_030296575.1 Paraoerskovia sediminicola | reverse complement strand
CCATCGTCCCGGCCAAGGTCGACGCCGGCTCCGAGCGCGGTCTTCGCGAGGTAGCAGACCGGCTCGAAGCCGTTCTCGACCTCAACCCCGACCTGGACCTGCTGGGTGTCGCTCTCTTCGCCGTGGACACGAGTGCCACCCGGGTTCAGCACGAGGCCCGGAACATGATCGCGGAGAGCGTCGGCGATCCCGACGTGCTGTTCCGCGCCACGATCCGCCACTCGAGCGCCGTCGCGCAGGCCGTGCGAACTCGAGGACTGCTCGTCCACGAGCTCGAGGACGAGGTCCGCGCCGCTCCGCCGTGGTGGAAGATCCGCAGGGGAGAGGCCACCGATGGTGCCGGAGGGCCGAGGACAGCGACGTCAGTCGCAGACGACTTCCACGCCCTGACGATGGAGATTGTCGAGAGGCTCTCTGCCGGAGAGCAGGAAGAGGTGTCCGCATGAGCGAGACGAGCGAGCGTGGCGCGCTGAAGCTGCCCGCGCGGACCGCGCGGTCCGCTTCGAGTTTGCAGCGCAAGAACCGCGAAGCTAGCGCCCCTCGGACGGCGCCGGCGACACCGGCTCAGCGAGAGACTGCGCCGCAAGCGGCGAGCCCTGCATCTCGCGGCCGCGGGGTGCAGGTCAGCGGCGTCATCGACCCTGACGTGCGCGCCCAGGCGCGTGCGGCCTTTCGGCTGTTGATGGTCAACGAGGGGACTCCTACGTTCTCGAAGTTCCTCGAGAACGCCCTCGCCCGCGAGATTGAGCGTGCCCAGCGTGACTACAACGGCGGTGAGCCGTTCGAGCCGATCACCGAGAACCTGCGCGGCGGCCGGCCGCTCGGTTCATGACGACGAACGAGGAACCCATGATCGACCTGTACGCAGCCACCGGAACCTACATCGTCCTGCCCACGCCACTCGAAACGGCACTCGAAGACCAGCTATCCGCCGCCAGCCGGCGCAACTACGACGCGATCGACCTGACCTACGGGGCCGATCAGGTCATCTGATCTACGCGAGGTCGCGGCGGCCGGGGCTGGGTGGGAACGCAGGAACCGCCCGAGAAGCAGGGGCGCCCAGCCTTGACTCCCCGGAGTGCGGGCCCTCTTACTTGTCGAAGGCGGGCTGCCCGTACCGCCACAGTGCAGCGTCGAGATCTGCCGGCGCCCAGCCCCGCTGCTTGGCGGCAGCCCGGATGACGGCGGCGAGGTGGTCGTACCCGGTGTTCTCGATCCCGGCGGCCGCGGCGACCGCACGGAGTCGGGAGTCGATGGCGACTCCTTCGGGTAGGCCGGCGAGCCGGTCGAAGTAGTCGACGGTCTTGGGTCCGACGTCGCGGACCTTGCGGATGTCGCGGCGCAGCGGGGTGCGGGTGTCCGGGTCGGCGAGTTGGGTGCGAAGCTCGGCGACGGTGTCGATGTTGTGGTCGGCCATGACTTGGGCGAGGGCGGGGATCTTCGCTGTCCGGCGCGGGGAGTCCAGGTTCTTGAGGGCGGCGGCGACGTCATCGGTCGCGAGCCTCGCTTGGAGTCCTTCGGTGGTTGCGGCGTCCGGCCAGTCGTTGCGCAGGGCGACGACTCTCGGCTTCACCCATGACCTGTAGAGCCGCAGCGGCTGGATCGCAGCGTCGGCGAGGACGGCACCCATGTGGTTCCACGCCGGCGCCCCGGATGACGTCTCGACAGCGATCCGCTGCTCGTCGATGAAGGTGAGCAGCTTGGCGGCGTCGTCCGTGGCGGTCGTCATGGGCCTGATCGTGCCAGCGTCGGCGGGCTAGAGCGCTCCTGGAGGGGTGGTTTCACCCGGCGCCATGCGGGTGATGGCGTTTGCTTGCTGTCGGCTGCGCCGGGGCGGGGGAGGCCCCGCGCCCTTGGGACCGCTGCGCGGTCCTGCTGCTGGGGCGCAGTAGCTCGCCAGTTCACGACGGCGCCAGGTGGTCGGAAGCGGTTCGCGTAGGACTGTGTACGCGCGCGTACGCGGGCGAAAAAGTGCTATCTTCGACTTATCAAGTTGTTGTTAACGCAACTTGACGAGCTTGAACGAGACGAGGGGCCGGTTCCAGCCAGCCCCCGCCTCAAGGTTCACGAGGGGCTAGAGCAAGCCGATCTCGTGGAGCACTTCGAGTCCCTTCCAGAGAACCGGCGCCAGAATCCCGCAGGATATGACCCACGCGGGGGCGCTGGTTTTTCTGTGTCTAGGGTTGTCGTCGTCGCTCATCGAATCACCTCCTCTCACTACTCCCGAGCTGGGAGCTTGAGTCCCTCCTGCGGTGGTCCAGCCCGGGGAGAAGATGACACTGCTGTAACTTTACCCTGCATCCCCCACGGTCAGGTGTGCACGGAACGTGGCGGCCTCTCGCCCTGTGGATAAAGTGGCTCGGCTATTGCGGCTATTGCCCTTCGCCTTTTGCGCTCTGTGGATAATGCGCTTTTACGCGGGGTCGCGGCTGCCGGGGTTGGGTGGTTACGCAGGAACCGCCCGAGAAGCAGGGGCGGTGCCTGCTTCAGCTGCGGCCGGTCTGGCGTGCGGTAGGCGAAGGCGTGGACTGCTGGCCGGCTGCGCCGGGGCGGGGAGACCCCGCACCCCTTGGGACCGCTGCGCGGTCCTGAGCGTGGCCGCTGCGCGGCCCTGAGCTGTTTGGTCTTTCTTCCTCTCCGGTCGCTCCATCCTCACCCGCGCGGACCTGCTCACAACCCGTTCGCCTGCGGCGCCGGCCGTCGTGCGGAACTCGTCGCACGCGGTCGCTGCGCTCCCTTATTTCGCGCGACGAGCCCCTTTCGCCGGCCGGACCACGGGTTGTGTTCCGGTCCTTCATCGCGGGCGTGGATTACGGCGTCCGGAGAGGGCGAAAAAAGGTCGGGGGCCACCCGATCACCCGGCTCCGGCACGAAAGGTCACCCACCATGACCCAGCCCGTGGCCCAGCCCGAGGTCGTCGACGTCGACCCCCGAACGCTCGTCCTCGAAGCAAACGTGCGCGCCGACGCGGACCTCGACCCCGAGTTCATCGCATCGATCAAGACCCACGGGGTGCTCACCCCCGTGCTGGCAGTCCGCGCTGACGACGGCACGCTGAACGTGCGCGCCGGACAGCGGCGCACCCTCGCCGCCGTCGAAGCCGGACGCGAGACCATCCCCGCCTACGTCGTCCAGGACGCAGGAGACCCCGCCCGCCGCATCGTCGAGCAGATGGTCGAGAACGACCACCGGCGCAACGTGCGAGACAGCGACCGCACCGCAGCGTTCAAGCAGCTGCACCTGCTCGGCCTCACCGCCTCACAGATCGCCAAGCAGACGTGCACCAAGAAGAACCACGTCAGCGCTGTCCTGGAAGTAGCGAACAGCAACGCCGCGACCGTTCAGGCGAAGTACGACCTGACCCTCGACCAAGCCGCGATCCTCGCGGAGTTCGACGACGACGCCGAACTGGTCGAGAAGTTGACCACAATCACGCTCGACGACCCGGGCAACCTCATCCACGCCGCGCAGCGCGCACGAGACGAGCGCGCCCGGGCAGCCCTCTACGCGCAGGCCGAGACCGCCCTCGCCGCCGACAACGTCCGCGTCATCGACCTCGACGACGACGCCAACAGCGCAGCACGGTGCATCGACTACCTGCGCCAGGCGAACGAGGGCGAGGCCCTCACCGTCGAGAACCACGCCACCTGCCCCGGCCACGCCGCCATCATCGTCCGCCACGGCTGGAACGAGCAGATGACCTACGAGCCGCGCTACTACTGCACCGACCCCACAGCCAACGGCCACGAGGACCGCTGGGGCTCCGCGTACGCCGAACCCAAGAAGGGGCCGATGACCGACGAGCAGAAGGCAGAGCGCCGAGAGGTCGTCGAGAACAACAAGGCGTGGCGCTCCGCCGAAACCGTGCGCCGCGAGTGGCTCGCACAGTTCGCCAAGCGCAAGACCGCCCCCAAGGGCGCAGCAGCATTCATCGCGACCGCGCTGGCAGGTCGGGCGTACCTGATCGAGAAGGAAAGTCAGAAGAGCCACCGCCTCGCCGTCGACTGGCTCAACATCAAGACCGAGCCCTACCGAACCGCCGAAGCGATCGAATCCGTGGTCGACGGCTCGAGCGAAGCCCGCGCCCAGCACATCGCCCTCGTCCTCATCCTCGGCAGCATCGAGGACTCCACCGGAACCCACACCTGGCGCAGCAACGGCAGCGAACGGGCCTACTTCACCGCCCTCGCCGCCTGGGGCTACACCCTGAGCGACGTCGAGAAGATCGCCCAAGGCGACGCCTAGCACCGCACGGGGCCGGGTCCACCCGGCCCCGTGTAGCCGGCGCGTCCAGGCGCCGGCCGCGGCCCATCGAGGGCCGCGGCCGACGCGGTGGGGGCTTGCCGCCCCCACACCCCCGCCTCCGCCGGCCATTCCGCGAGGCACCGACAGGCGCCTAGAATCGAACTCATGTTCGATTGCGTGGTGTCGGCGTGGCCGCGGTAGACCTTGCGACCGCACGAGCCGCGCTCGCGCACGCGGAGACGAAACTCGGCGTGCGCCGAGCGGCACCGGCCGCGTTCGACACGGACGACCCGGAACCGATCAGCTCACTGCTCACCAGCTCGCCCGCCGGCAACGCCCACGTCGTGGCCGCATCGACGACGCTGCTGCTGGCGCTGCTTGCCGCCCACCAAGGCAGGGGATCGATCGCCGTCGCCGGCTGCGCCGACCTCGGCTGGGTCGCTGCCCACGAAGCCGGCATAGACCTCGACCGCACCGCATACGTCCCCGTCGTCGCCCACAGCCAACCGCAGATCGCCGCCGCGATGCTCGACGGCTTCGAGCAGGTCGTGCTCGGCGACGGCATCGCCCTGACCGACGCCGACAAGCGGCGACTGAGCGCCCGAGCCCGCGACACCAGCGCCACGATCTGGGCCACAACCGCATGGCCCGGCGCCGCGCACGTCCTCGAGACCACAGCCCGCGCATGGCACGGCACAGACGACGGCCACGGCCACCTCAGGGCTGCGACGCTCACCGTCGAGCGCACCGGACGCGGCGCCGCTGCGCGACCCGCGCGATTCGAGGTCGCCCTGCCCGCGGCCGGCGACTGCGTCCGCGAAATCAGCGCCGCACCCGCACGCCTGCGGCTGGTCAGCTGATGGCAGATCCTCGAGGGGCGAAGCACCCCGCCGTCGCGTCAACCCCACCCGACCCGACACGACCGCTGAACGCGGACCAACCTCAGCATGTGCCGGGGCGCCCGCAAGGACGCATCCCCGTCCTGGCCCGCTTCGTCTGGCCCAGCGGTCCCCGCTGGGTCCCAGCCCGCGCGATCCGATGGACACCCACCCACGTCATGGTCCTGTGGACCCCTGACGAGAACGACGTCCGCCGCGAAGTCGTCGTGTGGCTCCGCGCCAGCGACGTCCGCCGCTGGATCCCCGCGACCCGCTAAGCGAGGTCGTCCTCGGGCGGGTGGTCTGGGGTGAAGCCCTCCGGCCAGATGGTCTTGTGCGGACCGTGGGCGTTCCAGATAGAGCTGGAAAGCCCCTTTGGACTTGGGCCCGTGGAGGTCAGGTTCGCGTCGGTCAGATCCGCGCCGCGAAGGTCCGCGCGGCGAAGGTTCGCGCCGCGAAGGTTCGCGCGAGTCAGGTCCGCGTTGACCAGGCTCGCGTCGGTCAGGTTCGCGCCGGTCAGGTTCGCGTCGGTCAGGTCCGCGCTGGGCATGCTTGCGTCGATCAATTTCGCGAAGACCAGGATCGCGCCGGTCAGATCCGCGCCGGTCATGTACGCCCCGGTCAGATCCGTGCCGACCATGTACGCGCGGGACAGATCCGCGAGGGATAGGTCCGCGCCGGAGAGCTGCGCGTGAGCCAGGTTCTTGCTTATCTCGCTTGGGCTTCGGCCAATAACTGTGAGGGCAGCTTGGAGGTCCGTCGCTGGCGCCTTACCCGGTAGAGGTCCGTCTTCTTGTCCGTCAGGGGCAGGAGTATTTGCGCTTTCACGGACGAATGCGCAGAGAACATCCATCACGGTCTGAGCGTCCTTCGGGGAGTCCTGCATCACCCGCTCCAGCGCGTACACGCCACCTAGGCGGATGTGGATGCTCTCGTGTCCGAGCTGCTCGACAGCCTTCGTGTACCGGTCGGTGCGGTTCGCGTCCCGCTCCAGCTCGTTCGACGCACGCTCCAGCCGATGGCGCTGATGCGTGTAAAAGAGCCCGATCGCTGCACCAAGTGCGGCAACCCCCGCGAGAACCGTGCGCCGCTCCTCGCGCAGTTCCTCCGCCTGAGCCACCGGATCATCGAGCGGCGAAGCCAGCACTTCCGGAAGCCAGGTAATCGCGATAACCAGAAGACCCACCAACCCGATGACCACAAGTACCAGCCGCAGATGTGCCCGCAACCAAGCCCATGAACGACGCGGCTGCGTCAAGACGGCGACCGCGAAGGTAAGAGCGACACCGACAGCGAGCCACCCCGAGAAGTCCACGCGACGACCGTAGCGGTGTCCGGGTGTCGGACCCGACGAGCCGGCAGGGTGATTTACGCGGGGTCGCGGCTGCCGGGGTTGGGTGGTTACGCAGGAACCGCCCGAGAAGCAGGGGCGGTGCCTGCTTCAGCTGCGGCCGGTCTGGCGTGCGGTAGGCGAAGGCGTGGACTGCTGGCCGGCTGCGCCGGGGCGGGGAAGACCCCGCACCCCTTGGGACCGCTGCGCGGTCCTGAGCGTGGCCGCTGCGCGGCCTGAGCTGTTTGGTCTTTCTTCCTCTCCGGTCGCTCCATCCTCACCCGCGCGGACCTACTCACAACCCGTTCGCCTGCGGCGCCGGCCGTCGTGCGGAACTCGTCGCACGCGGTCGCTGCGCTCCCTTATTTCGCGCGACGAGCCCCTTTCGCCGGCCGGACCACGGGTTGTGTTCCGGTCCTTCATCGCGGGCGTGGATTACGGCGTCCGGAGAGGGCGAAAAAAGGTCGGGGGCCACCCGATCACCCGGCTCCGGCACGAAAGGTCACCCACCATGACCCAGCCCATCATTGTCAGCGGGACCCGTGAGATCCTCGCGTACCTCCCGATCCGTCTCGGCTACACCCCGACCGAGAGCCTCGTCGTTGTCGCGGTCCGTGGCGACCGCCGTATCGGTGTCGTGGCCCGCATGGACCTCGACGACGTGACCGAGGTTCACGCCGAGACCCTGGCCCAGCAGGTCAACAGCGACCACCCCACGACCGTCCTCGCCGCCATCTACACCGAGGACACCGACCGCGCGCACGCGGCCATCGACCGCACCGCCAAGGCATTCGGTGGCTACGGCCTGGACGTCCGCGAGGCGTGGCAGGTCACCAGCACCGACTACCGCGACCTGTACGACCCCACCGCCAAGCCGGAGCCCGTCGAGGACTTCAAGGGAACCCAGGTCGCCGCCGAAGCCGTCGCAACCGGCCACGTCGTGCGCGACAGCCTCGCGGACCTCCTGCCCACGCCCGCCGACGCAGGCGCCCACGCCGCCGCCCGCCAGGCAGGCGAGACGTTCCGCACCGACGTCGGCACCGGCACCGACGCCCCCACGTTCGGATACGCGGTCTGGACCCTCGCCCTCACCGGAGTCACCAGCGGCCCCGAGACCTACGGCACGCTCGCCGAAGCCCTCACCGACGTCCCAACCAGGGACGCCCTGATCGTCGCGATGGTCCCCGGAACCCCCGAAGACGTCATCGCTCAGACCCTCGCGAACACCGGCGGCGACGCCCCCGGAGTCGGCGCGGCGATGCGCGCCATCATCGACGGCGCGGAAGGTGTGCGCCCCGGCGACGAGGCCGACAAGATGCGCGACCTGCTCACCCAGGTGATCGCCCACGCGGACAGCCACCAGAGCGCCGCAGCGTGGACCCTCTGGGCACTCATCGAGTGGTGGCACGGGAACTCGGCCACCGCCCGCGAAGCCCTCACCCGCGCCCAGGCCAGCGAGCCCTACCGGCTCGCACAACTGCTCTCCGGCGCCATCGCGACCGGAATGCCGCCGGGTTGGGTGATCCGCGAGCGGTAGACGAAGAACGGTGCGGGGCCGGGACCACCGGCCCCGCACCACCGCGCAACCGTGCGCCGGCCGCGGCCCATCGAGGGCCGCGGCCGACGCGGTGGGGCTTGCCGCCCCCACACCCCCGCCTCACAACGTCACCAGCTCGCCCTACGATCAGCACCACCCACGGAGGTCACCCATGCAACCGATCGGACCAGCCGATACGCTGCCCGTCGCCTGGCTCCTTGCACGCCGCTTCAGCGGTCGCGTCGCAGCACTGACCTTGCCGATGTGGCTCCTGATCGTCTCCACCGACAGCGAACTACGCCACGACGGGCGCACCGTGACCGGCGCGATAAGACCTCCGGGGCACAACATCAAGCACGCGCTGCGGTTCGCCGGCGCGTTCCTTCTCGTAGCCGCGGTGGCGATCGCCGGCCTCATCGCGGCCGCGCTGCTACTCCCGCCGGCCTGGTTCCTCGCGACAGGCCTGGTGATCGCCGCACTGTTTTTCGTGCCCGCGATCAGTTGGATCGGATCGCTCCTGACCGGGCGATCCTTGCGGACGATCCGCAAGGTTCCCCGCGGCAGCTACAGGATCGACACCGTCGCCAGCTCTCGACGATGCCTCGGCCTCGGCCTCGTTGCGGACTACGCGCGCGCAACGGTTCCCGCTGGCTCCACCATCGCCGCCGTTGCCGCCTCAGACAGGCACCTCGACGTCTATAAACGCTACGGTTTCGTCCCGCTCCACCCTGGATCGCTCGTCATGGTGGGAACCGCTTGACCGGCGTGGGAACCGCTTGACCGGCGCCCTGGCACGGGGACTGCCCACACCACCGCGCAGCGTCGCGCCGGCCGTGGCCGGCGCGGTGAGGGCTCGCCACCCCCACCGCGCCTCAGCTGATACTCACTCGAGCGCGAGCAGCTCCGCCACCGGTGGGACGCAGCTCGGAGGCTCCATTGCTGGGGTGCCGTACCCGCTCAGGAGAGCGAGGGTCAGAACCCCCAGGACAGGGGAGGTAGTGAGGTCGAACTGGACGACACGCTTCGGTTTCTTCGGATGTTTGGGCACTTTGCTCATCTCTGAAAGGCCCGCGCTGTGTCATCATGGGATGGTCTCGCCAAAGACATACCAGATGAACCAGCCAGGCATTTCTGCTCGGTACTTCTCGGTCGGAGGGCCATCGCGTGCAACCGCGGTGGCCCTTTTCGTGTCGGCAGGCAGGAAGTCCGCGCAGAACGCGCATTCCTCGATGCCGTGCCATAAACGATCCTATCCAGCACGTCACACACGCCACACCGGCGTAAGTGAGGCCGACGCGCAGTTCGTCATGGGAGCGACCCTCCGTCGTGCGTTGTCGCGCTCAAGGGAGGGGGCGAGACTCGCAGGTTTCCGCCGCTCTCCGACGAGGTCACCGGCCGCGCGAGAGGTCCCAGATTGTCGCACCGTGCTCACGCGGCTCTCGTCGACCAGGAGCAGATCCGCCGCTGGAACCCGAGCATCTACGCGGGGTCGCGGCTGCCGGGGTTGGGTGGTTATGCAGGAACCGCCCGAGAAGCAGGGGCGGTGCCTGCTTCAGCTGCGGCCGGTCTGGCGTGCGGTAGGCGAAGGCGTGGACTGCTGGCCGGCTGCGCCGGGGCGGGGAAGACCCCGCACCCCTTGGGACCGCTGCGCGGTCCTGAGCGTGGCCGCTGCGCGGCCCTGAGCTGTTTGGTCTTTCTTCCTCTCCGGTCGCTCCATCCTCACCCGCGCGGACCTACTCACAACCCGTTCGCCTGCGGCGCCGGCCGTCGTGCGGAACTCGTCGCACGCGGTCGCTGCGCTCCCTTATTTCGCGCGACGAGCCCCTTTCGCCGGCCGGACCACGGGTTGTGTTCCGGTCCTTCATCGCGGGCGTGGATTACGGCGTCCGGAGAGGGCGAAAAAGGTCGGGGGCCACCCGATCACCCGGCTCCGGCACGAAAGGTCACCATGTTCACCACGCGCGCATGCATGCACTGCGGCAAGACGAGCGCCGTAGCGCTCAAGCCCGAGCAGACCGCAGTCCTCGCGGCCGGAAAACCGATCCAGGACGTGATCCCCGACGTCTCTCCCAACGTCCGCGAACTGCTGATCTCCGGTACGCACCCCAAGTGCTGGGAGGTGATGTTCGCGTGATCGACTCCCACCCGGACGCCATGCCCGCCGAGCGCCGCGCGATCCTGCGCGACAAGTGCGCCAAGCGCCTTCCGCAGTTCCAGGCGCACTACGTCGACGAGCTCGCCGACGGGCTCGAGAGCTATGCCCTGTGGCTCGGACTCCTGGACCTGCGACTCAAGCACCGCGCCTTCGTCGGCCACGAATCGCTGGCAGACCGCGACTGGTACGGCGCCTATGAGGCCGGCCAAGACCCCATCGCCTACGCGGACGCCGTGCTCAGCCACGAGTTCCCGCAGTTCTGACCCGACCCGGGGCGGGCCCAAGGGCCCGCCCCATCCACACGCGGAGGAACCCCAAATGCTCACCATCACCCACACCCACAAAGCCGGAACCCTCATCGACGGAACCGCCCGAGGCGACGGAACCGGCGCGATCCTCAAGACGAACCGCTGGAGGTGGGGACGCAGCATCGGAGCCTGGTACATCCCGAACAGCCGCGACCAGTTCGCCAAGTCCCGACAGATCGAGACCACCGCCGGCGACCTGCGCGCCGCCGGCCACGAGGTCACCGTCCAGATCGACGACGCCCCCGCGAGACGGCCACCGTCGAAGCGGACCGGGTCAGCCGTCAAGCTGGCCGCGTCGACGCACTCGCCGCCAAGGCCGACAAGAAGCACGCCGCCGCCGAGGCAGCCTGGACCCGCCACACGGCCGACGTCGAACGGCTCCCACCCGGCGGTGAACCGATCAAGCTCGACCACCACTCAGGAGCGCGACACCGCCGCGACGTCGAGCGCGCGCACCGCTCGATCGGTGCCGCCGTCCGAGCCGGCGACGATGCCGAAGAGTACGCCCGCCGCGCAGCAGCCGCCACCCACACGACCGGCGCCCGACACAACCCCGTCACCGTCGCCAACCGGATCAAAGCCCTAGCGGCCGACATTCGCCGCCTCGAGCGTCAGGTCGTCGCCGACACCTACGACCGCGAGACCGGCTACCGGCCAGCGACCGACGACGAGAAGGAAGCGCGCCGCGCCCGCCTCGCGCCCCGCATCGACCAGAAGCGCGACCAGCACGCCTACTGGGTACAGATCCGCGCCGAGCAGCAGGCCACCGGACACGCCACCAACTACAGTCCCGCGAACGTCCGCAAGGGTGACGCCGTCAAGATCCGCGGCTCCTGGCACCGTGTCGCCCGCGCGAACCAGAAGAGCGTGAGCGTCGAGACCGAGTACAGCTGGACCGACCGCGCCCCCTGGCACGAGGTCCAAGACCACAAGCCCGCTACCCTCTGACCCACCACGCCCGCGGTACGTGGCCCGTGCCGCGGGCGTGGTCTTCCCGGGGGTTTGCCACCCCCGGACCCCCGCCTCACGAGGCAGGCACACGGATCGGGAAGCGCACCCCAGCATCGGGAAGGGCCGCGGCCTACGACTTGCGGGGCCGCCCCGGCGGCCGGCGGCGGTCCTCGATGCCCTCCAACGCAGCCGCCGACCACACGGGGCCGCCATTCAGCGTCCCCTCGGGCGGCGGGAGCCACGGGACGCAACGATGCCGCGCGCTGCGCAGCGACGTCGTCGTGATCCCCAGGCGTCGAGCCAGACGCGCGGAATCGTAGAAATCTCCCGGCCCAGGACCAGGATCGCGGCCGGCGGAAGCGCTACTCATTCCGCCATTTTACAGCAGCGCTAGCGTTGCGATTCTGCTAAAATGATGCTCTAGCGTTGCAGTTTCTAGGGGGTCAGAATGAGCCAGATTCCGAGCGATCTGAAGCGGACTGAGCTCGCCGACGACGGAGCGTCAGCGAGTACCGGAGGTCGCGCGCTGCGCGCGCGACCGCTGCAAAAGCCTGGATCTGTTTCCGGTCCGCCCCTGTCTCCGATTGTGGCCGGCGCAGGGTCCGGCAACTCGGACTCCGCTGCGCTGCGACCCGAGGCCGAAAGACTGCCTCGCTGCGCTCCTTCGTCGCTGAGCCCGCTCGACATTCGTTCAACCTCGGGCAACCGAGTCGCTCACGATGTTCGCGCCCTCCGGGTGCCTAGCCCCCGCGCTGATCGGCCATCGCACTACGCGCAGGGGCGGTCCGAAAAACGGTTGGAGAGGCTCATGAACAAGCAGATCGAGGTCACGGTGTTCTCGAAGCCGGCGTGCGTCATGTGTACGGCGACGTACCGGGCGCTCGACAAGAAGGGGATCAAGTACGAGGTCGTCGACCTCAGCACCGACGCGCAGGCACTCGAGCTCGTGCGCGGACTGGGTTACATGGAGGCGCCGGTCGTCGTCGCGGGGGAGCGCCACTGGTCCGGGTTTCGACCGGACCAGATCAATGCACTAGCTGCGTAGGGGAGGGAGAGTCATGAGTGACAACGTCAGCGCCCAGCGCGTCCTCGAGGCCAACACGGCCGCGTGGGTGTGGTGGCGCTACCAGGCGACCTTGTGGGACGACTGGACTCGCGACTACCTCTCAAGCCGAGGTCTGAGGGGAGTGCAGGCCGGCTACGCACCTGGCGGCTGGACTCGACTCGTCAACGCGCTCCGCCGGCGAGGCTTCACGGACACCGAGCTGCTCGCGGCCGGGCTCGCCACGCTCAGCAGCAAGGGCAATCTGATCGACTACTACCGGGATCGGCTCGTCCTGGCAGTGCGCGACCGCAACAACGAGATTCTCGGGTTCACCGCGCGCCACACACCGCTGAAGGCAGGCGGGTCGAAGTACCTCAACACCCCTGGAACCGTCGTCTACACCAAGGGCCAAGCCCTCTACGGACTCGACGCGGCCGCCGCGCGGAACCTCGCGCACGGGGCCACCCCCGTCCTGGTCGAAGGTGCGCTCGACGTCGAAGCGACCCGCCGAGTCGGTGGGGCGCAGGTCGTCCTGTCCGCCTGTGGCACCGCGATCACCGCCGAGCAGCTCGACGCGCTGCGCGCCATCGACCCCGCCTGCCTCACCCGGCTCGTCGTCGCCTACGACGCCGACGCCGGCGGCCGCGGGGAGCAGCGCGGATCTGGGAACTCCTGACTCCTGTCGAGCGAGCCACGGCGCGCGTTGCAGTGCTCGAGGTGGGTAAGGACCCCGCACAGCTGATCGAGGAGGGCCACGTCGAAGCGCTGCGGACCGCACTACGTTCGGCGCCCACGCTGACGACCCTGGTGGTCCAGGAAGCACTCACCTGCTCCACCCTCAGTCACGTCGAAGGCCGAGTGAGCGCGGTACGGGCCATCGCCGAGAAGGTCGCCGTACTGCCGCCGGCCGCGCTGTCCGACGTCGCAGCTCTGCTCACCGTGACGTTCGAAGGTGGACTCGCCGGCGACACGATCGCCAGCGAGCTGATCGCAGCCTCCCTCGCCCACCAGGCGTCGTGATGAACGCCTGCCACAGCCGCGAACCGAGGCGCGCTAGGTTCGAGTGCACCAGGAACAGGAGGGGCTCCACATGACGATCAGCGACCACGAACGCCGACGATGAGCCGACGCGGCGGCGCAAGCCAACGCCAGCGCGGCACTCGAAGGCTACGAAATCGACCCAAGGTCGCCAATCACGGCCACCAGCTCAACGAGAACGACCGAGCATGCAAGGCATCCCTCAAGCACGACGACAGCGGGCCGCTGCGCGAGATGTTCGCCAGGATCACCACAAAACAGAGCGCCGCCGGCGTCGACTACGCCGCAGACGACGCACTGAACCTCGTGGCGAGCTCGGCCTACCGCGACGCGTTCCCAACCCGCCCGGGCTCTGGGCGCGGCGACGCCCCGCACGTCGACCGACGACAGGGCGCACCCGGCACGGGCAGAGGAGGCCGCGAACGGTGATCAGTCAGCACGCATTCCGGGGAAAGTCTTGGCCTACGAGATCTTCTGGCTCCCTTTGACCTTGACCTTGGCCTTGGCCCCGATGTGTCTCGTAGTTTCAGTCCCGTTGTCTTCCGTATCAGCCGGGGGCGTGGGATCAGTGAAGAAATAGAGGTTGCGAACACGGTCGCGCGCGTCGCCGTTGCCGCCACGGGGCGTGTCGAGCATCTGCTTCTTCACTCGCAGCAGTTCAAGCTGCTGAAGTTCTTTGGTTCCTTTGGCTCTCATCGAGGGGCTGATCTTGTACCAAGTCGGGAAGTTCTCGATGCTCCACCACATTCCCGCGGCGCGGCTTTCAGGCTCGGCCAGGACGATCAGCAACATCGCGAGCCCTGGCGCGGTCATCCTTTGGATGTATCCCCGCCAGATAATGTCCGGAATCTGCAGGTATCTGTTCTGCACCTTCTGCGGTGGCGCGCTCGGCGGTGTGTATGGCGCGCGCGATGCGTCCTCGCACAGCAGAGTGATCAGCGAGGGTTCTCCCCGGGACGCGGTGACTTCAATCAGCCCAAGATTCTCCAATCGGCGGAACGAGTCGGTGATGCGCCGTGCACCGCTCCTTGCCGGGTCGTCCAATGCGAGGAGACCCGCCCAACGGCGCGCTGACAGCCTCGTGTCGTACGGCGGAGCGGAACTGCGACGTAGTAGCCCTAGGTACAGCTTGAGCGCGACGCCGCCACCTCGACCCTTCGTGGACACGATCTGTGCCAGCGGGGGAGTTTCGCCGGATCGTCGTTCCTCACGAACGACTTTCGGAGCGGTGTCGTCTTGCGGCGAGTGCTTGAGTTAACGAGTCTCTCGACCTCATCCCGACACGCTGAGGGCAAGTCGCCCATGCGGACTTTCGGATCCAGTAGCCCGGCGAAGAAACTGGCAGACGGGCGCGCCGCGGTGGCTTTGCGCGGCCCTACCGAGGCGTCTTCAACGCTTGCCGACACGGCGGTTCCTCCTTGGCGTCGCGATGAAATAGATGTCCTCTCTCCTTCACTCGTCTGCCGGCGTGGTGTGCCGTCGCTCTGGAACTAACCGTCTGGTCGTCTAGCGTAGGTCCATTTGCTCATCTGACACTACCCCACAATCGGGGGCCGGGCGTTACCCCAGGTCAGCCGCACTTTCTGCGATCAGTACGGGTATAATGGTCATGTAAGCCAAGGCAGGTATCGACTTCTTCTCTAAGGTTAAGTGTCTTAGAGAGCTGGCGGCGACGCCAAGGCCAGTCAGTAGGCGGCACATCCAACTCGCGATTTGGAGTGTCGGGGCGGCGAGACGGTAGCCATCTGTATGTGTCAGAACAGGCCCGTCGACCGTAGTTGCTCGTGCTGGCGGTAGGGCCTCGGGGTGGAACCCGGGGCCCTACTTCTTTGCCCGTTCAGGATGTTCTGGCATGGCTGCACGTAGATTCGAATCGACGCGGCGGTGCCGCTATTCGCAGACCTTGTGACCGTTCGACTCCATGTAGCAGTCGCCACCAGGACCGTTGCTCGTGAACGTGTAGAACGCGAAGAGCGCGGAGACGACGGCAATCGCGATCATGAAGCTCTTGAACTCCTTACGGGAACTCTCCGCTGCTTCCGCTTCTAGCTTCTCCCGGCGCTTGATCGACGCTAGTTCGTGCTCGAGGCGTTCGGCCTTCTCAGTGTCGGTTTCTGGCCGAGACGCGCGTTCCGCACGCTCCGCTGCGGCCTGTGCCGCGAAGATCTCGGTCCGCGCCTCCTTGAGCGACTGAATGGTCGAGGCACTCAACTGGTACTCGGCACACTGAGCAAGAAACTCGGCGTTTGTCAGGTCGAGGCCCAGGAGCATCGTCCACTCCTCGTCGATGACTGCGGCGAAGTCTTCCAAGTCCTCGTCGGTGGGCTCGTAGTCGTCGCTCCCGGCACTAACGCGCCGCTCCGACGCCACGTGGTCGGGGGTTGAGCTGGACGGCAGCGCTGCGCGCGGGTTGTCCTCGGTTTGGTCGTCTGCCATGAGTTCAGGTTACTGACCCGAAAGGCGGCCCGTGCGGAAGGTCAGCACACGAGTCGTTCCATGGGCTACTCAGCCTCAGAAACGACCGTTTTTGAACTGCATCAACGAGGTGTGTGTACCGAGTCCGGAGCGTGTGTCAAAAACCCTTGTCAGAAGTGTCGGCGTGTCAGAACTTCGATCGGACGTTTCTGACTAGGTTCAAAGGCATGGCAATCATCTGGGCCTATGCCCGAGTCTCAACAGCGGGCCAAGTCCTCGATGCGCAGCTCGACGCGCTGCGCGGTGCTGGCGTCGACGAACGACACATCGAGGTCGAGAAAGCATCGGGCCTTCGCCATGACCGGCCGGTCCTAGATCAGTTGTTAGCGCGGGTCGCTACCGGGGACACCGTTGTTGTGACGAAACTCGATCGTCTCGGGCGCTCCGTTCCCCACCTACTAAGGGTCGTGGGGGAGTTGGAGCAGCGAGGGTGACCCTCCGATCGCTTTCGGAAGCGATCGACACATCATCCGCAGGTGGTCGATTCATGGTCACGATGATTGCCGCGCTGGCAGAGATGGAAGCGGACCTAATCCGTGAGCGAACTGTCGCCGGCCTCGCTGCCGCGCGGAGTCGAGGCCGCATCGGTGGTCGGCCGCTGGCGCTGAGTTCGGAGGCCGTGAGGGCAGGCCGGGCTGCACATCTACAGGGAGAGTCTGTCGCGGCGATCGCGCGCAGTTTGAAGGTCTCGCCCTCGACGGTGCGGCGACACGTTATTGGTCACGGCGAAAAGCGCGACTAGCGCTCCAGATGGCGTAGTCCAACGGGATACTGAGTCGGTGACGAACATAGAACAGGGTCAGAAAGTCGACTTCACACCGCTATCTGTACGGATGCAGTGGCGTACTGCGACTGAGTGGGAGGTCCTTGCCCGCTTGACTCGCCACCTACGATCGACTTCGTAGAGAGTTCTCGAAGAGGTTTCGACTACGAAGTCGGCTCCTAGCCGGCTCGCCCGCTCTCCCCCAACCCGTGAGCAGCAACCTCTGAAGCACGCTCAGTCGGGACGGTTGCTCTCCCAGAGGTCGGCGTCCATGCCTTGGGAGCGCATCACTTCGAGCTCGCCCTTGCTGAAGCGGCGGTATCGGGTCGGGTCGTACTCCCCGGTCGCCCAGTAGGGGTTCGGCTCGGGGTAGGTGCCGTTCTTCTCGCGCTGCTGCTCGCGCTGCTGCTCGCGCTGCTGTTCTTCGACGACCCGGACTTGATAGCCAATTTCCTCGAGGTAGGCGTCATTCCAGCTCCTGCGCGCTGACGCGAAGATGCGTTCGCCCGCGGTCCAGCACAGCACCGTGGCCACGATTCCGCCGAACACCACGATGCCCAAGACCGCTAAGGCCCCAAGCTGCGGGGCTGCGATCATCGAGGCGCCACCGAGCACGAGGATGGCTGCAGCCCAGAGCGCGGCTGACTTCGTGAGCGCCCGTGCTCGAACGTGAATCGGGAGCGGGTTCCTGACGCGGTCGAAGCATGCCTGGATCTCGTCATCGGACAGGACCCCGAAGTTGACGTTGTCCTGCGCCCACGTGCTGAAGGCGGTCTTGTGCTGGATCAGGGCCAGCCTGACGTTCGAGTTGTGAGGCACCGGGGCGGCTCTCCTTGCCTTGCCTGGTCTGCGAATGGCAGTTCTGCAAAGCGTAGGCAGTCCGCGGGCGCTGGACCACAACAAGGCCGGACCGCGGTCCGGCTTCTTGCGCCTGGCCGCTGTCTAGATTTCCAACCCTCCATACGTGCGGTTGGCTCTCTTCGGCCGAACTGAATCGGCTTGATTCGCAATGGTTGAGGTCGCTCGTTGCGGTGCATGTGCTTGTGACGCAGTGATCACTGGCGACAACGACGTGCCGCCGAATGCGAGGTCGAGCTCCGGCTGCTCGAAGTCAATCTCAGCATCGCCGGCGGCGCGCTGGATCGCCGCGCGCACGGTGTTGGGATGTAGGCCAGTGATGGCCGCGAGCTCTCGGAGACCAACGCGAGCATCTCGGGCGACGTCGAGGAATGTCTGATCGCGGTCGTCGCGTGATTGTGCTGCGACGTTGGACTTTTCCTCGAGGTCCGCTTGCGCACGTAAGAGCAGGCCGACGTGCTCGGCAGTGACCTCAGCCATGCGCTCGATCCTCGCTGTACGCGCGCCGCCATTCTTCACGCAACGTCGCGACCCGTTCGAGGTCGCCGTCGTTCACGGCCTGAGCAATCTGCTGTTCGAGGTCTTGCAGTCGGGGCATTCGGCAATTCTGGCACCCCAGCGAGTTAGACGAGGCGAGCCGCTCCGGACTCGCTACTCGGCTTGTCTGTCCATCCGATCGACGAGTCGTTGGCAGTCCTCGATGGTCGTCACTAGATGCTGGCGTGCGATCCATGCCGCGTTCTCATCGTCGACTTCCGCAAGGGCGACGCGAGCCTCCAGCAGATCCGCGATGGCGCTCATTGCACGCCGTGTCGGTGTGCTCGCTGCGAGTTCGGTGTCACGCAGGACTGACCAGAGAGCGAACGCGACTAGGAAGCCCACGGCGGCGATGGCGTAGAGCCAGTCCGCCTGGGAACTTTCGGGCGAAATCTTGAGCGTGATAACGCTTCCGAGCAGGCCACCGAAGAAGCCGAAGTAGCCCATCGCCGCGGCAGAGTTCGTGAGGGCCGGTTTCTTTGCCCGGCGGCCCTTGCCCACGCGCCTGCCTCCTACTCGCCGTGGTCGGCTGGCTGGGTTGGTGCTTCGTCGGTGGCCCGAGTGCGTGCAGCCTGTCGGCGCCTTGCACGTGCCTTCTTGTCGGGCTCCGCGTAGCCGATCTTCTTCAACTCATCGACCGACCACCCGGCGCTGAGAGCGGCGTTGAACGCCTTCACGTCAGCACGCTCCGCCGCCTTGATCTGCTCCGCGGCTGCGCGCTCCGCCTCTGCAATCTGACGAGCAGCGTCAGTGCGCACATCTGCGAGTTCTTGTCGCCCTAGCGCGAGGGTGCGAACTGCCTCCACCCGCTGATCCTGTGCGCGACGGGCACGCTCTACGGCTTCCTCGACACTCATCTCTTTTGCCATGCCATCAGCCTACCGAAGTGCCACATCGAAGCAGAGCGTTTGCACATGCTGCTCTCGTCCCTTCCATGCCTCGTCACGATGCGGGGGCATCGGGCTGGCGCCGCGATGCCCCCAGCGGTCCCGGACGGAGCAAGCTATACACTTAGCCGTGCTAAGTGGCTTGTGCGTTGGACGACTACGCCGCCCGCTGGCACACTGGACGTGTGATCCCCGCAGGGGCGGGGTCGCTGCGCTGGGCATGAAGGGCGGTGAAGAGGATGAGCGAGACGACTCCCGGTGGTCGCCGTTTCGATCGTCGCCGCCGTGCCAATGTCACGGGCGGGCGTCAGCACCGTCACGAAGTGAAGGTGTCGCCCGAAGAAGAGGGAATGCTCGTGCGGATTGCCGCGGAGCAGCATGTGACCGTGGCTCGACTTCTGGTCGAATCGGCGCTGTCAGCGGACTGGCGTGAGACGCCCACGGAACGACGTCAGGCGCTTGCCGAACTCTTCGCCATTCACCGCCTGCTCGCGGCTGTTTCGAACAACGTCAACCAGATCGCGAAGGCTACGAACGCAACCGGCGAGGTGCATGCCGAGCTGCGCGGGGCGCTGGTCGCAGTGCGACGCACGGCCGTGCGAGTTGACGAAGCGATGGATGGGCTGAGCCTCCGATGATGCCGAACGTCGTGCGCGGCGATCGCATGGCGGGGCTGATGGTCTACCTCGCCGGGCCGGGCCGGAGCAACGAGCACACCGATCCGCACCTGGTGGCCGGCGACCAGGCGATGCTCGCCTGGCATGACGACGCCGAGCTCGGCCGCGATGCGGCCCTGGCGATCGCCCGGCATCTCGACCGCCCCTCATCCGTCTTTGACGTCGATGTTTCGGGCGGTCACGTGTGGCATTGCTCGCTCTCGCTTCGTGCGGAGGAAGGGCTGCTGACCGATGACCAGTGGCGCGCGATCGCTGACGACTTCGTGCGGTCGATGGGCTTCGACGACAACGAAGGTACGAAGGCGCCGTGCCGCTGGGTCGCTGTCCGCCACGGTGTGTCGAAGCAGGGCAACGACCACGTTCACCTTGCAGTGAATCTGGTGCGTGAGGATGGCACGAAGGCGAGCGTCCACAACGACTTCATCCGCGCGCAGCGCGCGGCGCGCTCGCTCGAGAAGGCGCACGGCCTCGAGCGCCTCGAATCCGCCACTGCCGGGCGGGCGACACGGGGCTTTGATCCCGCGGAGCGCGAGGCTCAGGCACGCGCTCGAGCGCAGGCGAAGTACACCAGGGTCGAACGTCGTGATTCGGGTCAGGCGCCTTCCTGGCACGAGCTGAATGCAGCGGAGCGTAAGGCCCTGGTCGGCGCGGAGTTGACGCACGACCAGCCTCGCCACGCGCTGGCCCGGACGGTTCGTGCGGCGGCCACAGCGAGTGAGTCGGAGGCCGAGTTCGTTCGCCGGCTTCGGCGATCGGGTGTGCTTGCTCGGCCGCGCTTCGCGGCGGACAGGACTGACGTCGTGACCGGGTACTCGGTAGCGGCACGACCCCAGTACGGCGAGCGGCCGATCTGGTACGGCGGAGGTCACCTCGGTAGGGACCTGACGCTCCCGCGTCTGCGGAGTTCGTGGCCCGACACGCCCACCGGCGCTAGTGAGGCGGCCGCCGAGTGGACAGCGGCCAAGCGTGGCCGGCGCGTGGTGGCACCAGGCCGGGAAACGACAACCCCGGACCCCGAGACGTGGAAGTCGTACACCGCCCAGGTGAAGGAGCTTCGGGAACGCCTGCGCTCGATCCCCGTCGAGGATCGCGGAACGTGGGCGACCGTCGCTCGGCAGACTGCCGGCGCCTTCGCGGCGTGGTCGAACGCCGTCGAGCAGACCCCGGGCAGCCTCGCGGCGGCGTCGGATGCGCTGTCCAAGTCGGCTCAGACCTACCACCGCACACCTTCGCCACAGAAGGCGGGTCTCGTAGCGATTTCGGGCACTGCGATGCTCCTGGCCTCGGCGGCACGCGGGGGGAATGGGACCGTCGCTCAGGCAGCGATGCTGAGACAGCTCGTGCGCTTGTCGCAGGCCGTGTACGAGTCTGCGAAGGCCGGCGGCGAAGCACGGCAGGCCGCCGCGATTGCTCGCGCCGAACGTGACCACATGCGCGCCGTGGCCGCGCGGCTGCCGAAGCTCAACCCTGTCGCTCGTGAGGGTGCCGGGACGGGACAGGCCACTGCGGCTGGTGCGGCGCTCGACCGTCAGGCGGCCGCAGTCATCGAGAGGGCCGGCGCGGGCCAGTCAACGCCCACCGGGGGTCCCCGGTTCCCAACAGACTTGATCCGGCGCGCAAGCGCCAGACGACTCAGCCGGGCCCAACCCTTGGACCCGAACGATAGGAAGGGGGCGAAACGATGGCGCAAGAAACGGATGGGATCGAGGAAGCCTTCGAGGGTCAGATTCGGGTCGCGGTCACCGTGGCCGGGCGCGTCGGCGAGCAGGTCGCACGAGCCCGCGAGGAAATGCGCAGGCGTTCTCAGGCGGCGAGCGAGCAGGAGGCGCGCGAGCTCTCATCACGCATCGCCGCTGAGCGCCACGTGGCACGTGCTCAGTACAGCGACGTGCACCGGCCCGACTGGTGGGCCAACGCCAGCGCGCAGCAGATCGGAGAGACCTACGGTCTTGCCCGCGCATGGGCGAACGAGGATCCAGAAGCCGCGAAGGCCGAACAGCGGATGAGAGAGGAACTTCGCGCGCGGCACGGCATCGACGCGAACAACGCCGGCGGCGACCCGGCCGCAGTCCAGGAGGCAGTCGACCGGGCTCGGCGAGACAAGGACCGGGCCGAGGCTTTGCAGCTCGCTTCCTTCGCAAACGCAGCAGACCGCAGCGCTGAGCAGGCCGCGACAAAAGCGGAGAGCTCTGCGGATCCCGCGCTGGTCGATGCGGCGAGCGCGGACGTTGACGCCCACAGGGAGCAGGCAGCCGCCGCCCGCCACGAGGCGGCCGTGGCATACGACTCAGCGGAGCGTCGCGAAGAGACCGCCAGCACCCTCGAGAGTCACGGAGTAGCGCCAGAGATCGTCGCGACCCGGATGCGGGCCGACGTCGATCAAGCGAAGCCGGCCACAGAGGCCACCCGCAGCACGACCGGCAGGGCGCCGAAGGCCCGCAGCAGGCGGGGGTCCGGTGCCCAGATCCAGCGCACGGGAGTGAGCCGGTAGGGCTCCGCTGGCGCGCACCTTCGAAAGGAGGCTCCACCCGGTTCGGGTGGAGCCTCCTTGCGCGGCCGGTCAGTCGTCGCGGACGTCGGGGAACATGCCCTCAGGCGGTTCTACGTAGGGCAGCGGTTCCCCCTTCCGGCTCGTGTTCTCTGCACCCTCGGTGGCTGCGGCGAACGGGCCGTCCGGGTCCATGAGAACGCCCATGTGGTGGTCGGCGTGATCGCGCCACCAGACACTCATTCCGGTCGCAGGGTCCTGGCGCAGGTGTTCCCACGCCCGCCATAGGGCCTCGAGTCGGATCACGGCTTCGTCGTACGCCCACCACTGCCCAGCCCAGCATCGGTGCCGGCCGTCGATGCGGCGCTTGTAGACGTGGCGCAGGTGCTCTCGAACGAACTCGTCTACCGACCCGAAGTGAAGCCTCGGTGCGGCTTCGTCGTCGGAGCCGGCGGGAGAGTCCTCGCCTAACGCCGCGGCGGCCGCGTCCGCGGCTCGCTCGCGTAGCGCCTCGAGCATTTCCGGTGAGAGCGCTTCTTTGACCGCTGCCGCGGCGGCCTGAGATACGTGCTGCTGGACGGCCTTCTCGACAGCGAGGTCGACTCCGATACCCAGGGCGCCGAGGTGGGTCGCGGTCGGTTCTAGGTCGTCGTAGTCGTCGCCCCACTCGCTCATGCCTGCTCCTCTTCGAGAGCTGCGGGCGGCGGCGTGACAGCCAGCTCGGCCGCAGCCGCTTCTAGTTGCGTCTGCGCTTCGTGGATCGTGCGGGCGGCCTGGGGGTCGTGGGCCGCGATGGAGGCGCGCACGGAGTCGGCGTGCTCACCCGTCATCCAGGGCTGGGTTCGGATGAGAGTAGGTCGTGCGCCGGAGGCGAGAACCACGGCTCTGCCCTTCGGCATCGCGGCCAGCGCGGCGACGTCGAGGATCCGTTCGCGGGTGAGTTGGTGTGAGACTCCACGCCCTCCACGGCCGGTGGAGAGGGTCGAGGTCTGGCGGTCGTAGTCACCGATCAGGCGCGACAGGTCGTCGAGGAACGCGGTTTCGCTCACACCGCCGCCGTAGACCTTCACGTTCGCGGCGGACCAGAGCTTCTTCATCCCCGACTCGCCCCAGACCTCAACACCTTGGGACCAGGACTGCAAGATCGTCATGAGGACGATTCCCCGCGAGCCGAAGTGGCTGTAGAGATTCGGCAGCTCGCGCCAGCGGCAGACATTCGCTGCTTCGTCGAGTACTCCGAGCAGAGGCTTCGAGAGTCGACCTCCGGCTGAGCGGGTGGCGAGGTCTTCCGCGGCCTCGATGACGGCGACCGTCAGGGCCGTCACCAGAGGGCCGGCAGTGCCCTTGCCTTCCTTGGACAGTGAGTACAGGGTTCCGCCGTCCCGTACGAACGTCGCCGCATCGAAATGCGGGCGGCTGTCGTACTGATCGCCGAGACCCTGAGGGGTCACCCAAGAGGCGACCTGACGATTGGTTAGGCACGACGCCATCTGCTGAGCCGTGCCGAATACGCCGCCGCGCTGCTTCTCGGGGGCTGCGACCACCCCGGCAACCTGGTCCGCTGTGAGGGCGAATCCGTGCTCGCGGAGAATGTCGACGGCTGTCTCGTCCGAGGGGCGAGTCAGCCAGGTGTAGACCGCCGTGATCGGACGCCCGTCCAGGGCCGCAGCGAGCAGGAGTCCGGCAAGGAGATCCTGGCCGGCGGGGTCGAAGTATGCGTCGGTGCGTGCCCCGGGATCGCGGGCGCCTGAGGCGAAGTGCTCTGCCAGCTTCGCGGCCCTGACCTCATCGGTGACGTAGGACAGCGGGTTCCACCACCAGGTCGGTTCCTCGAGTGCGATGGACTGCGGATCGAACACCCACACCGGGCCCGTCGTCGCGCGCACATCGCGGGTGGCGTCGACGACGTCGCGCTTGTTCGAGGTGACCAGGACGGCGCCGGGCGCGTCGAGGATCGCGGGGACGGCCCGCGAGGTCGTCTTTCCGGTTCGCGGACCCCAGACGTCGATATGCATGTCTTCCCACGAGCCGAGCAGAGCTTGCCCGCCGATCGTCTTGCCGATCGGTACCCCTGGTGTCCCCTCGACGCCGAGCCGTTGCGCGGTAGCAACGGCGCTGCGCCGGCCGAGCCCTTCGACGTCCTTGCCCCGGCCCATGTACGACGCCGAGTCGTCTACCCGCGTCCTGTTGCGGCGGTACCGGCCGATCGCAACACCCACGAGCAGGGCTGCGACCAGCACCGCGGCGGCGAACACGGAGACTACGACCGTCGCCGAATCGGGCCAGACGACGTCGCCGGTGACGAGGCCGAAGGCGACCGCGAACGGATCCGCCGGCAACTCTGGCTCGACCCCGTCGAGCCGGTTGCCCAAGTGAACCGCCACGTTCACCGCCACGAGGGCGAGCATCGCCAGAGCGATCAGGGAGAAGAGCAGCACGGTCTCCCCGGACAGCCCACCTGGGTCCCGACGTCGGTTGTTCGGGCGGGTCACGACGCCACCTCGTGACGATCAACGCGGCCGACGCGGCTGCGTTCGTTCCAGAGGCGGTTGGTGTCCGTGATGGCGCGCTCAGCTTCGGTCAACTGGATAGCGATCGGGATGCCCGGGCGTCCACCGACCTTCACGAGAAACTTGCCGCGCCCGGGAGGCTCAGCCTCCTGACCCACGGCGGGGTCCCAGGCCGGCGGGTCCTGCCAGCCGATCAGAAGGTCTTGCTCGGCGCGGGAGAACGGCACCGCGGACGTCAGTTGAGGCATCTCCGCTGAGGGGAGCCCTCCGCAGATCACCATGCCGGAGCGCTCGACGAAGCCCTTGGCCTTCATCCGGTCTTCCTCGGTCGGTAGGGCCAGGAGGTCGCTCATCGTGTGAGAGACCATCGCGGTGCCGACGCCGCGCTGACGATTGAGGCGCGTCAGCGCGTCGACGCGATCGACCATCCCGCGCCCGGCGCGCAGGGCTCGCCAGAGCTCGTCGAGGATCACGAAGTAGTGGCGTCGCGGCTCGAGCCCAGCGTCCGCAAGGGCGTTCGCGACGTTCACCGTTCCGAAGCCTGCCGACCAGCACGCCAGCAAAGCAGCGGCTTGGAGGTCCATCTGGGAGTCCTGGATCGCCGAGACGTCATAGACCACGGGGGCGTCGCGGCGCATCGGATTCGTCGTCTGCCGCGCGAAGGTCTCACCGAGCCGGCCTCCGCTCGTGAGGCCGATCAACGAGGCTTCCAGATTTTCAGTTATGTCCTGGTACCTCCGATCGTCTCCGCGATCGAGCGCGACTGCACGCAGCTCGGCGGGGCCTTCCTGGACGACGCGCAGCAGGTCCCCGAGCACGGGGATCCCCTCGTGGCGCTCGTCGAGCACCTTGAGTGCCCGGTCGAGGATCGTTTCCTCCCGGTCGGTGGGTGGCGCTGCCCTCAGGATCGTCAGCAGCGCCGAGACCATCGCGTGTCGTCGCCCGTGCGCGTCGGCCACGACCTGGTCGGCTTCCTTCTCGAAGCCGGCGGACCGAAGCCGGTCCGCGGCAGCCGTCGCTTCTCCCGGGTCGAGAACGTTCAAGAACCCTCGTCCGTTGCCGAGCGTGATGACCTGGCCGCCCATCGCCTCGACCATCGGGACGTAGTCAGGTTTCAAGTCCCCGAGGACCAGAGGCATCACGCCATACCCGGCGAGGCCTGTGGCCATGCGGATCACCCCGGTCGACTTCCCCAGCCCAGGCTTGCCCAGCCAGAAGAGCGACGGGTTGTTGATGAGCTTCGCGCGCTGGAACCAACTGATCGGGTCGCAGCACAGGGTCGCGCCCGACGTGATGTGCCGACCCAGCGGCACGCCCACCATCGGGGTCCCAGACCCGATCGAGAAGGGCCACAGCCCGCACGTCTGGACCGTCGTACCTCGCCACTCGTCGGGGGCCTGCACATAGGCCGACGACCCGCGGCCACGGCCGAGCCACCCTCGCCCGGTCGGGCGCGGCGGCCGCTTCTCGGTTGGTGCAGCAGCCTTCTTCGAGGTCCGCTTCATCTTGGTCTCCCGGCTCACAGCTTGTCCCGCAGTTCGGCAGGCACCGACACGTGCTTGGACAGGATCAGACCCAGCGGGAGCGCCGCAGCGAACGCCGAGTCCTGCGACCCGTAAACCGGCCGCAGCTTCAACCGGGCGGTAGCGGACAGGTTGTCGACCGCAGCCCTCGCGTCCGCCTCCTTGCTCGGATCCGTGACGGTTGCGGTCACCAGGAGACCGAAGTTCACGAGCCCCGCGCCAGAGGCTTCCTCGCTTGCCGTCGCGGCGGCCGCCCGCACTCCTAGAGAGTCACGCGCTGCCGGCTTACGCGACGCGGAGGCCCGGAACTCCGCCGAGCGAAGGTCCGCCTCGACCAGCGCTGCTGCGCGCGCCGAGTCGATCGGCCTATAGAGCAGAGTGACCCGCTTCCGTGCGATTTCTCGATGCGGCGCGAGAAGACGGGCAAGGACTCCCGACTGGACGTTGCCACGCGGCGCACCGGTCATGGACCAGGTGACCGAGCGCGCCGAGTCATGGCGGTAGGACTCCCAGGTCGCCTCGGCAGCGGACGGTCCGACGTCCGGCCAGAGCATCTCCGGCAGCTCACCTTGGGCGTGGGCTTCGTCGATGAGGGCCGCAGCGGCAGGGTCGTACGCGATGCGAACGGTTTCACACAGTTCCTGTGCGCTCATCGGGTGTGCGGCCCCTGCGCCGGTCGCTTGAAGGCTTCCGGTCAGCCCGGGGATCCGTGAAGCGAGCTCGCGGGCCATATCTTCGGGCTTGCGCGGCTTCGCACCTGCACGGGCGGCGGCGGCGAACGTCAGCGAGACGAACGCCTTCACCGTCGAGGACCCTGCCGGGTAGCGGGCGACAACCTCATCGAGCACGGCTCGGGAGAACTCAGGCGCCCCCTCATCGGTGTTCAACGACACCTCGCGACGCAGTCGGGAGCCCGAGTCCGGAGCGGTCTCGATGGTGACCGCCGCAGCCTCGATCCCGGGCTCGTCGGAGAGATTCGCGAGCCAATGCCCCCATTCGGCGACCCAGCCGTCGAGCTGCTCCTGGTCGACGAGCGCTGCCCCGTCCGGGTCTGTGCCGATCACCACGGAGTAGCTGCGCGTCGCAGGGGTGTAGAGAAGCGCGAACGGTCGGCCGTAGGAGTCTCGGTGTTCGCTGAGACGAGTCCCAGCCGCGATGCCCGGGAGTTGGTAGGTTCCCCATTCCGTGCGGCCGATCGGCCCCGATCGGTACAGGTGGGTTCCGCGAGAGCGGGCCGAGAGCCACGCCAGACGAGACGAGGCCCGCGTGAGGACGTTGCGACCGTGCGAGTCCTTTGTCACGAGCAGCAACAGCAAAGCCCCGAAGCCCGCGGCCGTGGCGAGCGCAGCAAGCAGGGTCGACGCCATGAGCACGACCAGGACAACGAAGAGCCCGATGAACATCAGCCCCGTGCCGGCGGTGCCCAGGCCGAGCAGCCCTGGCGACGTCGGGCGCCGCCAGTTTCCATATGTTCGCGGTGCCTCGGACATTCGGCTATCGACTGCCATCGGGACCACCACCCTCCCCTGTCGATTCCTCAGCGATCTTCTTGGCTGTACCGCTCACGGCCTGCCCTGCGCCCTTCGCAACTCCGATCGCCGCTCCGGCGGCTGCACCGACCGGACCGCCAGCGGCCCCGGCTGCTGCGCCTCCTGCTGCTGCGCCTCCGCCTGCTGCTGCGCCTCCGCCTGCTGCTGCGCCTCCGGCCGCTGCGCCTCCGCCTGCTGCTGCGTCTCCGGCGGGCGCGACACCTGCTGGCGCTCTACCGCCCGCGGCTCCGCCGGACGGGCCTCCGCTGGACGGCGCGCCACCGCCCGCGCCACCGCCCGCGCCACCGCCCGCGGCTCCGCCGGACGGGCCTCCGCTGGACGGCGCGCTACCGCGAGCAGCTCCACCGCCGGACGAGCCTCCGGCAGTCGGCTGTGCGGATCCGCCGCCAGGGCTGGCAGAGGCAGCACTTGATCCCGTCCCGGATGCGGCCTTCCCGATGGCCGCTGCGCCTGAGGGAGAGCGGCAGCCGCTCCCAGGGCGAGAGCTCCACCAGCGCCACCAGAGGCCATTGAACTAACGGCGGGCGTGACGAAACGCATCAGGGCCGGGAGCGCGAACAGGGCGAGGATCATGAGCGTCAGGCCGGTGAGGACGGACAGCAGTCCCGAGCCGTCGTCAGTGAACACCGACGTGCTCGACAACTTGAACGCGGTCGCGTAGACAATCGCAGCGGCCGGCTTGTAGAGAATGAAGGCGACTAGCCATCCGATGCTCTTCTTGAACCACATCTTCCCGGCCTCAGTGTTGGTAGCTGAGGCTGTAAGCGGGAGGATCCCGACCAGGATCACGAGCATCCCGCCACGGGCGACCATCAGCACGATCTGCAACACCGTCGCGAAGATCGCGACGATCCCGAGAATGATGATGAGTAGCGGGCCGAGACCTGCGGTGATCGGGTTGGTAGTCAGGGCCAGCAGCCCCAGCACGTTCTCCGAGAAGCAGGCGGCGGTGCCGATGCTGCAATCCAGCGAGGCGTTGAGAATCCACACGGAGAACGAGTCGGCCGCGGTGACCAGGAGGCCGACGACGGTCACGCCGGCGCCGGCGACAACGATCAGGGTCAGCAGGCTCTTGACCGTGTCCCTGCCTGGGTCCGCGCGCTGCTCCCACGCCATGCGGATGCCACCGATGATGATCGAAACCACAGCGCCGGCGGCCATGTACCACCACAGGGAGGATTGAAGGAAGCCGACCGTGCCGGCCGCGCCCCGGGGCTCGCCGGGAGCAGGACCGAGACAATCCCCGCAGAACCTCCGATGAGGATCGCTCCACCGAGCACGAAGCCGATACGACCCACGGCACTAACTCCTTCACCACGGCGAAGGCTGACCGCGATCAAAGCGCCGAGGATGACGAGCGCGATCGCCGCCATTGAGAAGCCGATCCACGACACGTATCCCAAGATCGTCGTGATGTTGCCAGAGTCAGGCGCGCGACTCCCCGGGGCGACGGTCGATTCCCCGCCCGAGCCTGTGAGGTTGGGGGTGCCGATCTTCACCCAGACGGTTCCGAGAGCGGTCACCGTCTTTCCGAACGCCTCGATCACCGAGTTGGCGAGGTTGTCGAACGGGTTCGAGACGGTGTTGATCGCACCTGCAACGTTCGCCACGCCGCAGACCGGTAGGAACCGATCAAACCCTTCACACGCCGCCATCGCTCATGCCCCCAGCTGACGTATCCCGCAAGGTCCGGGATCATCGCGGCGTCGAGTGGGGCGTCCGGGTCGTCAACAACCAACTTCCAGTCGCCGCTCTCCCAGACCAGGTCGTAGACGATCGACATCGTGAAGCTCTGGCCCTCGACCGCCCCTTGCGTGGCGAGGTCCACCAGAGCGGTGTCCCCGTCGTAGGACAGGACGCGGAACCCAACGAGATTGACCCGCGAGCCGGAAGTTGAGGTCTCTCCGCTGTTCTCAGCAAGGAGCTCATCCTTGGCCGAGCCTCTTGCTAGGAAATACGTCCCCCATGCTTCAACGCTGTCTGGGTCCGCCGACTGAGCCAGTGCATTCGCGGCAGCGAACAGGGCGCCCTCTGGGGAGCGTTGAAAGCAGAACCGCACGTCGTTGGCCGTGAAAGTGTCAGCGGGACCGTAGATCGGAGACGTCGGGTATGCGGTCGTTCCCTGGTAGGACCAGTCGGCTTCGGGGCCGGCAGAGACGGTCCCTTCCATGACGTCCCCCTCGAGGCCACAGACGCTTTCACTATTGGTGTCGGGTGCTGGTTCGAACGGGTTCGCGCTGGGGGTCTGGCTCGGCTCTGCGGTCGACGGCTCGTCATCGTCGCCGGCCGTGACGGCCAGCACCGCGCCGAGGATCACTATTGCGACCACAGTGCCGCCGGCCACGACGAAGCCGGGCCGGGTCCACATGCTTCGCTCGTCTTCGTCTTCGGACATTGTGGTTATCCCTCTCAGCTTCCGGCGACGACGCCGATCCAGGCGGCCCCTGCTCCGATGACGATCGCGCCGGCCATCGGCCACAGAACCTTCGGCAGTGCGTCATGCCCCTCGCCGCGGCGGAAGCTGACGGCGATGGCGATACCGCCGACGATGATCGCGCCGGCGACGACGACGTAGCCGATCCACTTGAGCCAGCTGACGATGGTCGTCACGCCCTCGGTGCCCGGGGGCTGGGCCGGGCCCGGGTCGGGGACGAGCGCGATGACGTCGGCCGCAGCCGCTAGGGATTCGTAGAGCGCCATTGGAGTGCCTTTCAGTGAGTGGTGCCGGCGGCACCGGGTTAGAGGATGCCGTTCAGGTCATCGACGAGGCGGCGAATCTCACGCGGAGAGTCTTCGAGCAGGGATGGGGCGCCCATGCGCCACGACTCCATCCAGGGAACGTTCCAGGTACGCGGGACTCCCCAGCGATCACCTGTGCCTGGTGTCGCAGCGCGCGCGGCAGACGACCCGGCGCATCGGCGACGATCGCGAGCCCGAGCAGCTCCACGTTGCTCACGAGCCCCGCTGCCCACTGCGTCGCCGCTGCTTGAGCCGCGCGAAGACCCCGGGCGTTCGAACGTGCGACGAGGATGACCTTCGACGGGGACGCGGAGTTGCAGACAGGCCATGCATGGCCGGCGGCGGACCACTCCGGGTCCAGCTCTGCCAGGCTCGACTCCCCCGCGCCTCCGTGTGCTCCGAGGCACCAGAGGGCCGCAGTTGAAGGCTGCGAACGGATCGGGAGTTGGTCGACGCGATCAGGCGCGGGCACCCCTGCTGTGGTGTCAACGGTCCGGTCGCGGCAAGTGGAAGCGGGCGCGCTGGCGCGGTCTCGACGGTCTCGGCGGAGTCCGGACGGGACACCCACGGGTTGATTCCAGCGTTCACGGCACCGATCCCCCTAGATACTGGTGTGCGCAATCGTTCCTGGTCTCAGTGTAGCGGTTGCGACCTATAGAGACAAACGGAGGGCAAAATCAGATGACTGAATACGTGCTAGACACACACCGTGTGATTTGGTCTACTCTAGTCACATGCGCATCGACTCGTGGAGGCTCCGCATGAGCGGGGGCCTCGATGCCCTCTTTGAGGGCCGCAAGGAGTTGCTGACGGCACCAGAAGTCGCGCAGCTGCTAGGGCTCACGAAGCAAGGCATCTACAACTGGCTCCGCGATGGAGTCATCCCCGGCTACAAGATCGGCGCCACCTGGTTCATCGTTCGAGACGAACTGAAGGCGACCCTCCAAGCCGGCGCGAACTCTCCCAAGAAGCACGAGAACGAGGACAACGAAGGGAGCTGAACCGCGTGCGACGCATTCCGGCGATGCTCACGCTGTGCGCCACAGCGGCCTGCCTCGGCGCCTGCTCCACCGCGGCGACCGAGCCTCCTGCGGACGCTCCCCCGACGCCGGTTGCCACGGTCGACCCATCTGCCTCGGGTCCCTCGATCGAGCCAGACCTCGACTCGTTGATACCCGCACCTTTGGGCGCCATCGATGAGGACACCGGCGAGACGATCGCTCCGCGCGTCGTCCCGACCTGGGATGAGGAGTCCCGGGCCGGCGCCCTCGACGCGGCGACGAAGACGCTCGACGACTTCGCGCGTCCAGATCTGGACTTCGACGCCTGGTGGAACGAGCTTGAGCCGCACCTAGAGCCTCAGGCCGCGGTGGACTATGCATACGTCGATCCCGCCAACGTCCCCGTGCGCGATGTTCAAGGCCCCGCACGTCTGGTCGACGACACGAGCGCCTACGTTGCCGTCGTCGAGGTCCCAACTGACGCCGGCGACTACGCCGTCACGCTGGTGCGTGTCGATGGCGAGTCCCCGTGGCTCGCCTCCCGCATCGTTCCAGTCGAGGACGGTCGCTGAACCATGCCCTCGAAGTCAACGTCGGGTGCAGTGGTCGCTGTGGTGACCGTGCCGGTCCTCGCCTTCGGCGCGATGTTCGGTCTGCTCCTGATGGATGGCAGCGAGGACCCCTGCAACCCTGGCGTGCTGCCGGGAACGGCTCTAGGTGTCTCCGGTGAGACGCTGCCGACCGTCGACGGCTACTCGGCCGAGCAGCTCGCCAACGCCGCACAGATCCTCGAGGCCGGCAAAGCACTCGGGCTCGGCGCACGCGATCAGACAATCGGGGTGATGACGGCCCTCGGCGAATCGGGCCTCGTCGTCGTCGACCACGGGGACCTCGCCGGTCCCGACTCACGAGGACTGTTCCAGCAGCGCGACAACGGTGCCTGGGGGTCATACGCCGACCGAATGGATCCCTTCACCAGCGCTACGAACTTCTTCACCGCGATGAGCAGGGTCGATGGCCGCCAGTCTCTCGAGCCAACCATCGTGGCCCACCGCACTCAGGCCAACGCAGACCCGTTCCACTACGCGCGCTTCTGGGACCCGGCGATAGCGATCGTCGAAGCGCTGAGCGGCAGCGACACCGGACTCGTCGCAGGCACCGGAGACCAGGTCTGTTCCGGCGGCGCGACCGTCCCAGGCACGGTCAGCCCGACCGGCTGGGCCCAGCCGGGTGACGGACCGATCACGAGCAGGTTCGGGATGCGGCTTCACCCCATCCGTCATGAATGGCGTCTACACAACGGCACCGACTTCGCGGCCGGCGGGTGCGGCGGGCCGATCTGGGCCGCGCAGGACGGCGTGGTGACCTTCACCGGCGCCGATCAGAGCGGGAACGGGACGATCACCGTCGACCACGGCGGAGGTGTGCTCACGAGCTACCTGCACATGTACCCCTCGGGGATCCTCGTGCGTGCCGGCGACCACGTCACCGCCGGCCAACAGATCGCCCGCACCGGTTCGAGCGGCCAGTCCACGGACTGCCACCTGCACTTCAAAGTCGAAATCAATGGAACCCCGACCGACCCAGAGCCCTTCATGGCCGAAGTCGGCATCTCCCTCACATAGAACTGGAGTCCAGGATGAGCACCGACACCGTTCCCGACTGGCCGCGCATCGAGGCCATCACCCGCCACGACGGTTCCGGGGAGGTCACCATCAACGGGACCTCCCACCCCATCGAGACCCAGAGCCTCGCTGACGCGCGCGAGGCTATTCGCACGATGGTCGCCGGGACCGCAGGCAAGCTCTCCCGTCCCGTGCGGATGAGCACCAGCGGCCCGGACGGGTCCTGGCCTCTGGTCGTGCACCCGGACGGAACCGTCGAGGCCGACGAGAGCGCGCCGGTCGTCAAGGAGAGCCGGGCCAGGAAGCCAGCCCGCCAAGCGCCCTCGGACGCGGCAGCGACCCCTCCCCTGCCCGAGCCGGAGCCCGAGCCGGAGCCGGAGCCGGAGCCCGAGCCGGCTCCCGCTGACAGTGAAGTCGAGGCGGATTCGCCGCGCGAGTGGCTCCACGCTGGTCCCGCGCAGGGCGCGGAGACCCCGACGACGAGACGTGAGCTGCGGCGGTCGTTCCTGACGGAAGAAAAGTTCGAGGAACCTGCGGCGAGGGGCTGGCGGGGGTGGCTCGCCGGCGTCGGGATCCGCCTCAGCCCCAGCGAGGACGAACGGCGCGAGCGCAACGACGTCCAGGCGGTCTCCCAGCACTGGCCGGGTCCACGGACCATCGCCGTCGTCAACGGCAAGGGCGGGGCCGGCAAGACTCCTTCGACCGTTCTGCTCGCGGCGGTCTTCGCGCGCTACGGGGGCGCCGGAGTCCTGACGTGGGACAACAACCAGACACGGGGAACCCTTGGGTGGCGCACCGAGCAGGGGCCGCACGAAGCGACCCTCCTCGACCTGCTCCCCCAGGTCGACCGACTCCTGAGCACCAGCGCGCAGTCCGCGGATCTCGCTCACTACGTGCACCACCAGACGCGGGATCGGTTCGACGTGCTCCGATCCAAGCCGATGGCACTGGCTCAGGAGCAGCGGGTCGAGCCGAGCGACGTCGATGCGATCCACGCGGTCGCGGCGAAGTATTACCGGATGATCTTCATCGACAGCGGCAACGACGAGTCCGACCCGATGTGGCTGCGCATGATCGACCAGACCGATCAGCTCGTCGTCGCGACCACCACGCGCGACGACCACGCCGAGGCCGGCGCTTTGCTGCTCGAGGCGCTCGGCGAGCGTGACGAGCGCTCCGCGGCCCTCGCGGCAGGTGCGATCGCGGTCGTGACGCAGGCGGACCCGAAGGCCAGCGAGGCCGATGTGCGGCGTGTGGCGGACGGTTACCGCCCGCTCGCCCGTGAGGCCGTCACGATTCCGTTCGACCCGGCGATGGTCGACGGGGTTCTGCGCTACGGGTCCCTGCGGTCGACGACGCAGCGAGCGTGGCTCGCTGCTGGGGCTGCGGTCGCTCGGGGCCTGTGAGCCGCGGCGAGTGATGGACGGCACACTCCGGGCGCGACACGCCGTGGCGAATACGAAATCTGACTTAGTTCCCTGCTTAGGTGGACGTATGGCAGGTCCAGGGCGCCCGGGGCGCAAGAGCAAGGGTGATCGCGATCAGTTCATCACTCGCACGGCGCGGCCGGTCGGGGATGTCCTTCGGGAGCGGGCAGAGGCAGCAGGCCTCACCTACTCCGACTACATCGCCAACGTGCTTGCTGCGCACGTAGGCCTCCCAGAGCTAGCACCGAGCGCTGACGCGCCCGGCCAGGGCCAGTTCAACATGACCGAGGAGGTCGTCTACCAGCAGAGCGCCTAGAGACAAAGAGAAGGGCCCGAACCAGAAGGTTCGGGCCCTGCGCCAAAGTTCTTGACCCTCTCAGCTTGGCGGCCGAGGTCGAGAGCTCCGACTAACGCACCTTCGTGCGTCCTACGTTATGGGGCCCATCATAAGCACCGCCCTGGCTGTCGCACACCCTTTTGCTGCCGACACGCCCTACGATCACGCGCCCGTTGCGGACATTTCTGGACAAACGTCCAAGCCTGGCCGGCGTCAGTCCGTCGCTCACGAATGCTCGTGGGCCGACGTCGCCCGGGTGGTCCCGGCCGACTCGACGCCGGCGGAATCGCTCTTCGACGTCGTCGCAGCTCTGTCGGCTTCGACGCACGTCGGCATCCGCCGGCTACGCGCCGACGGTTTCGCGCGACTTCGCAGCATCGCCATCCAGCTCGCCCGGTCGGCCGACTGGCAGGTCCAGAGCGAGCGCAAGCAGATGCTCGCCGGCGTCGTGCACGCGAGGCTCGCTGAGCGCTGTGGATGCTCCGTCCGGACCGTCAGCCGGTACATCGCGCTCCTTCACGCTGCCGGCCTGCTCGCGACCGTCATCAAGGGGACCACGGGGGCGTTCTTCCCGGCCGCGCTCGGCAGGGAGAACACGACCCCCGTCTACGTGATGCTCGTTCCCCTGGACGTCCTTGCCGACACGCCTCAGGGAAGGAAGGTCCAGGGCTCGGGATCTGGGTCCGTCATAGGTTCTGTTGATAGAGATGGCGACCCGTCGTGGTCACCTAAGAAAGAAACTCACCCCCGCACGCGCGCGAGACGCGCGAACCGCAAACTGCGCCGCTTCGCGGCCAGGACTCTCTCGACGCCGCTCCGCGGCGTGGCGGCAATCGGCCTGCACTCCCCCGGCACGATCAGCGGTGGCCAGGTCATGCAACGACAAGCAGCAGGGATGAACGCTATCTGGCGGCTTCCGAGCTACGTCACCGCATCCCGGTCCTACGGAGGATCTCGAACGAGCACGTCAGATCGTGCCTGCGCCTGTTCTTCCTCGCGGGATGGACGGTCAACGACGTCCAACACGCGATCGACACCTTCCCCAACGGCACCTTGCAACCGCATTCAGGTGCCGAAGGCGTGGGGAACGTCGGCGCCTGGTTCGCGTACCGGTTGACGTTCTGGCGTGATGCCGCGGGAACCGTCATGCGTTCCAGGAGTCAGAGACAGCTTGCGCGTCGCGCCGAGGCACGGGCCCGAGCCCGCAAGCAGGCTGAGGACCGCGCCGCGGTGCTGGCGGTGCGAGGTTCTGCTTCGCACTCCCCCGCCGTCAACCAGGCTCTCGCTGACGTGCGTGCGGCGATCGCGCAGGCCAAGGACCGCCGGCGGATGGTTCCACTGCACGAGGTGGATCGCCCATGAGCCAGGCAGTCTCTAGTATTTCTAGCAACGCTGGATATGCTAGAAATACTAGAGATTCTAGATACAGTATGGATGCTAGAGTTACTATGAACGCAAGAAACACTAGAGTTTCTAGAAGGGGAGCGACCATGCCCGGAACCGTCGACAGAACAGGCCTCGACCGCGTCATCGCGGTCATCAACGGCAAGGGTGGCGTAGGGAAGACCACCATCGCCGCGAACGTCGCCGGCCTGCTCGCCAAGAGTGGGTATCGGGTCCTCGCCGTCGACATGGACCCGCAGGGCAACCTCGGTCTCGACCTCGGATACAGCGGGGGAGAGCGGGACGATGACGGCCAATCCCTCGCCACAGCGCTCACCTTCCGAGGCGGGAACGTTGAAGTCGCTCGCGGTATTCGAGAGAACCTCGACGTGATGGTCGGAGGCTCCGAGCTGCACCACGCACAGGCCGCGCTCGCTGCCAACAACCGCAAGCGCGACGACCCGCGCGAGGCCCTGGCTAGCCTGCTCGCGCCGATCGCGGCCGACTACGACCTCATCCTGATCGACTGCCCGCCCGGAGGCGACGCCTTGCAGCAGGCCGCGATCACCGCGGCCCGGTGGGCCATCGTCCCGGCCAAGGTCGACGCCGGCTCCGAGCGCGGTCTTCGCGAGGTAGCAGACCGGCTCGAAGCCGTTCTCGACCTCAACCCCGACCTGGACCTGCTGGGTGTCGCTCTCTTCGCCGTGGACACGAGTGCCACCCGGGTTCAGCACGAGGCCCGGAACATGATCGCGGAGAGCGTCGGCGATCCCGACGTGCTGTTCCGCGCCACGATCCGCCACTCGAGCGCCGTCGCGCAGGCCGTGCGAACTCGAGGACTGCTCGTCCACGAGCTCGAGGACGAGGTCCGCGCCGCTCCGCCGTGGTGGAAGATCCGCAGGGGAGAGGCCACCGATGGTGCCGGAGGGCCGAGGACAGCGACGTCAGTCGCAGACGACTTCCACGCCCTGACGATGGAGATTGTCGAGAGGCTCTCTGCCGGAGAGCAGGAAGAGGTGTCCGCATGAGCGAGACGAGCGAGCGTGGCGCGCTGAAGCTGCCCGCGCGGACCGCGCGGTCCGCTTCGAGTTTGCAGCGCAAGAACCGCGAAGCTAGCGCCCCTCGGACGGCGCCGGCGACACCGGCTCAGCGAGAGACTGCGCCGCAAGCGGCGAGCCCTGCATCTCGCGGCCGCGGGGTGCAGGTCAGCGGCGTCATCGACCCTGACGTGCGCGCCCAGGCGCGTGCGGCCTTTCGGCTGTTGATGGTCAACGAGGGGACTCCTACGTTCTCGAAGTTCCTCGAGAACGCCCTCGCCCGCGAGATTGAGCGTGCCCAGCGTGACTACAACGGCGGTGAGCCGTTCGAGCCGATCACCGAGAACCTGCGCGGCGGCCGGCCGCTCGGTTCATGACGACGAACGAGGAACCCATGATCGACCTGTACGCAGCCACCGGAACCTACATCGTCCTGCCCACGCCACTCGAAACGGCACTCGAAGACCAGCTATCCGCCGCCAGCCGGCGCAACTACGACGCGATCGACCTGACCTACGGGGCCGATCAGGTCATCTGATCTACGCGAGGTCGCGGCGGCCGGGGCTGGGTGGGAACGCAGGAACCGCCCGAGAAGCAGGGGCGCCCAGCCTTGACTCCCCGGAGTGCGGGCCCTCTTACTTGTCGAAGGCGGGCTGCCCGTACCGCCACAGTGCAGCGTCGAGATCTGCCGGCGCCCAGCCCCGCTGCTTGGCGGCAGCCCGGATGACGGCGGCGAGGTGGTCGTACCCGGTGTTCTCGATCCCGGCGGCCGCGGCGACCGCACGGAGTCGGGAGTCGATGGCGACTCCTTCGGGTAGGCCGGCGAGCCGGTCGAAGTAGTCGACGGTCTTGGGTCCGACGTCGCGGACCTTGCGGATGTCGCGGCGCAGCGGGGTGCGGGTGTCCGGGTCGGCGAGTTGGGTGCGAAGCTCGGCGACGGTGTCGATGTTGTGGTCGGCCATGACTTGGGCGAGGGCGGGGATCTTCGCTGTCCGGCGCGGGGAGTCCAGGTTCTTGAGGGCGGCGGCGACGTCATCGGTCGCGAGCCTCGCTTGGAGTCCTTCGGTGGTTGCGGCGTCCGGCCAGTCGTTGCGCAGGGCGACGACTCTCGGCTTCACCCATGACCTGTAGAGCCGCAGCGGCTGGATCGCAGCGTCGGCGAGGACGGCACCCATGTGGTTCCACGCCGGCGCCCCGGATGACGTCTCGACAGCGATCCGCTGCTCGTCGATGAAGGTGAGCAGCTTGGCGGCGTCGTCCGTGGCGGTCGTCATGGGCCTGATCGTGCCAGCGTCGGCGGGCTAGAGCGCTCCTGGAGGGGTGGTTTCACCCGGCGCCATGCGGGTGATGGCGTTTGCTTGCTGTCGGCTGCGCCGGGGCGGGGAGGCCCCGCGCCCTTGGGACCGCTGCGCGGTCCTGCTGCTGGGGCGCAGTAGCTCGCCAGTTCACGACGGCGCCAGGTGGTCGGAAGCGGTTCGCGTAGGACTGTGTACGCGCGCGTACGCGGGCGAAAAAGTGCTATCTTCGACTTATCAAGTTGTTGTTAACGCAACTTGACGAGCTTGAACGAGACGAGGGGCCGGTTCCAGCCAGCCCCCGCCTCAAGGTTCACGAGGGGCTAGAGCAAGCCGATCTCGTGGAGCACTTCGAGTCCCTTCCAGAGAACCGGCGCCAGAATCCCGCAGGATATGACCCACGCGGGGGCGCTGGTTTTTCTGTGTCTAGGGTTGTCGTCGTCGCTCATCGAATCACCTCCTCTCACTACTCCCGAGCTGGGAGCTTGAGTCCCTCCTGCGGTGGTCCAGCCCGGGGAGAAGATGACACTGCTGTAACTTTACCCTGCATCCCCCACGGTCAGGTGTGCACGGAACGTGGCGGCCTCTCGCCCTGTGGATAAAGTGGCTCGGCTATTGCGGCTATTGCCCTTCGCCTTTTGCGCTCTGTGGATAATGCGCTTTTACGCGGGGTCGCGGCTGCCGGGGTTGGGTGGTTACGCAGGAACCGCCCGAGAAGCAGGGGCGGTGCCTGCTTCAGCTGCGGCCGGTCTGGCGTGCGGTAGGCGAAGGCGTGGACTGCTGGCCGGCTGCGCCGGGGCGGGGAGACCCCGCACCCCTTGGGACCGCTGCGCGGTCCTGAGCGTGGCCGCTGCGCGGCCCTGAGCTGTTTGGTCTTTCTTCCTCTCCGGTCGCTCCATCCTCACCCGCGCGGACCTGCTCACAACCCGTTCGCCTGCGGCGCCGGCCGTCGTGCGGAACTCGTCGCACGCGGTCGCTGCGCTCCCTTATTTCGCGCGACGAGCCCCTTTCGCCGGCCGGACCACGGGTTGTGTTCCGGTCCTTCATCGCGGGCGTGGATTACGGCGTCCGGAGAGGGCGAAAAAAGGTCGGGGGCCACCCGATCACCCGGCTCCGGCACGAAAGGTCACCCACCATGACCCAGCCCGTGGCCCAGCCCGAGGTCGTCGACGTCGACCCCCGAACGCTCGTCCTCGAAGCAAACGTGCGCGCCGACGCGGACCTCGACCCCGAGTTCATCGCATCGATCAAGACCCACGGGGTGCTCACCCCCGTGCTGGCAGTCCGCGCTGACGACGGCACGCTGAACGTGCGCGCCGGACAGCGGCGCACCCTCGCCGCCGTCGAAGCCGGACGCGAGACCATCCCCGCCTACGTCGTCCAGGACGCAGGAGACCCCGCCCGCCGCATCGTCGAGCAGATGGTCGAGAACGACCACCGGCGCAACGTGCGAGACAGCGACCGCACCGCAGCGTTCAAGCAGCTGCACCTGCTCGGCCTCACCGCCTCACAGATCGCCAAGCAGACGTGCACCAAGAAGAACCACGTCAGCGCTGTCCTGGAAGTAGCGAACAGCAACGCCGCGACCGTTCAGGCGAAGTACGACCTGACCCTCGACCAAGCCGCGATCCTCGCGGAGTTCGACGACGACGCCGAACTGGTCGAGAAGTTGACCACAATCACGCTCGACGACCCGGGCAACCTCATCCACGCCGCGCAGCGCGCACGAGACGAGCGCGCCCGGGCAGCCCTCTACGCGCAGGCCGAGACCGCCCTCGCCGCCGACAACGTCCGCGTCATCGACCTCGACGACGACGCCAACAGCGCAGCACGGTGCATCGACTACCTGCGCCAGGCGAACGAGGGCGAGGCCCTCACCGTCGAGAACCACGCCACCTGCCCCGGCCACGCCGCCATCATCGTCCGCCACGGCTGGAACGAGCAGATGACCTACGAGCCGCGCTACTACTGCACCGACCCCACAGCCAACGGCCACGAGGACCGCTGGGGCTCCGCGTACGCCGAACCCAAGAAGGGGCCGATGACCGACGAGCAGAAGGCAGAGCGCCGAGAGGTCGTCGAGAACAACAAGGCGTGGCGCTCCGCCGAAACCGTGCGCCGCGAGTGGCTCGCACAGTTCGCCAAGCGCAAGACCGCCCCCAAGGGCGCAGCAGCATTCATCGCGACCGCGCTGGCAGGTCGGGCGTACCTGATCGAGAAGGAAAGTCAGAAGAGCCACCGCCTCGCCGTCGACTGGCTCAACATCAAGACCGAGCCCTACCGAACCGCCGAAGCGATCGAATCCGTGGTCGACGGCTCGAGCGAAGCCCGCGCCCAGCACATCGCCCTCGTCCTCATCCTCGGCAGCATCGAGGACTCCACCGGAACCCACACCTGGCGCAGCAACGGCAGCGAACGGGCCTACTTCACCGCCCTCGCCGCCTGGGGCTACACCCTGAGCGACGTCGAGAAGATCGCCCAAGGCGACGCCTAGCACCGCACGGGGCCGGGTCCACCCGGCCCCGTGTAGCCGGGCGCGTCCAGGCGCCGGCCGCGGCCCATCGAGGGCCGCGGCCGACGCGGTGGGGGCTTGCCGCCCCCACACCCCCGCCTCCGCCGGCCATTCCGCGAGGCACCGACAGGCGCCTAGAATCGAACTCATGTTCGATTGCGTGGTGTCGGCGTGGCCGCGGTAGACCTTGCGACCGCACGAGCCGCGCTCGCGCACGCGGAGACGAAACTCGGCGTGCGCCGAGCGGCACCGGCCGCGTTCGACACGGACGACCCGGAACCGATCAGCTCACTGCTCACCAGCTCGCCCGCCGGCAACGCCCACGTCGTGGCCGCATCGACGACGCTGCTGCTGGCGCTGCTTGCCGCCCACCAAGGCAGGGGATCGATCGCCGTCGCCGGCTGCGCCGACCTCGGCTGGGTCGCTGCCCACGAAGCCGGCATAGACCTCGACCGCACCGCATACGTCCCCGTCGTCGCCCACAGCCAACCGCAGATCGCCGCCGCGATGCTCGACGGCTTCGAGCAGGTCGTGCTCGGCGACGGCATCGCCCTGACCGACGCCGACAAGCGGCGACTGAGCGCCCGAGCCCGCGACACCAGCGCCACGATCTGGGCCACAACCGCATGGCCCGGCGCCGCGCACGTCCTCGAGACCACAGCCCGCGCATGGCACGGCACAGACGACGGCCACGGCCACCTCAGGGCTGCGACGCTCACCGTCGAGCGCACCGGACGCGGCGCCGCTGCGCGACCCGCGCGATTCGAGGTCGCCCTGCCCGCGGCCGGCGACTGCGTCCGCGAAATCAGCGCCGCACCCGCACGCCTGCGGCTGGTCAGCTGATGGCAGATCCTCGAGGGGCGAAGCACCCCGCCGTCGCGTCAACCCCACCCGACCCGACACGACCGCTGAACGCGGACCAACCTCAGCATGTGCCGGGGCGCCCGCAAGGACGCATCCCCGTCCTGGCCCGCTTCGTCTGGCCCAGCGGTCCCCGCTGGGTCCCAGCCCGCGCGATCCGATGGACACCCACCCACGTCATGGTCCTGTGGACCCCTGACGAGAACGACGTCCGCCGCGAAGTCGTCGTGTGGCTCCGCGCCAGCGACGTCCGCCGCTGGATCCCCGCGACCCGCTAAGCGAGGTCGTCCTCGGGCGGGTGGTCTGGGGTGAAGCCCTCCGGCCAGATGGTCTTGTGCGGACCGTGGGCGTTCCAGATAGAGCTGGAAAGCCCCTTTGGACTTGGGCCCGTGGAGGTCAGGTTCGCGTCGGTCAGATCCGCGCCGCGAAGGTCCGCGCGGCGAAGGTTCGCGCCGCGAAGGTTCGCGCGAGTCAGGTCCGCGTTGACCAGGCTCGCGTCGGTCAGGTTCGCGCCGGTCAGGTTCGCGTCGGTCAGGTCCGCGCTGGGCATGCTTGCGTCGATCAATTTCGCGAAGACCAGGATCGCGCCGGTCAGATCCGCGCCGGTCATGTACGCCCCGGTCAGATCCGTGCCGACCATGTACGCGCGGGACAGATCCGCGAGGGATAGGTCCGCGCCGGAGAGCTGCGCGTGAGCCAGGTTCTTGCTTATCTCGCTTGGGCTTCGGCCAATAACTGTGAGGGCAGCTTGGAGGTCCGTCGCTGGCGCCTTACCCGGTAGAGGTCCGTCTTCTTGTCCGTCAGGGGCAGGAGTATTTGCGCTTTCACGGACGAATGCGCAGAGAACATCCATCACGGTCTGAGCGTCCTTCGGGGAGTCCTGCATCACCCGCTCCAGCGCGTACACGCCACCTAGGCGGATGTGGATGCTCTCGTGTCCGAGCTGCTCGACAGCCTTCGTGTACCGGTCGGTGCGGTTCGCGTCCCGCTCCAGCTCGTTCGACGCACGCTCCAGCCGATGGCGCTGATGCGTGTAAAAGAGCCCGATCGCTGCACCAAGTGCGGCAACCCCCGCGAGAACCGTGCGCCGCTCCTCGCGCAGTTCCTCCGCCTGAGCCACCGGATCATCGAGCGGCGAAGCCAGCACTTCCGGAAGCCAGGTAATCGCGATAACCAGAAGACCCACCAACCCGATGACCACAAGTACCAGCCGCAGATGTGCCCGCAACCAAGCCCATGAACGACGCGGCTGCGTCAAGACGGCGACCGCGAAGGTAAGAGCGACACCGACAGCGAGCCACCCCGAGAAGTCCACGCGACGACCGTAGCGGTGTCCGGGTGTCGGACCCGACGAGCCGGCAGGGTGATTTACGCGGGGTCGCGGCTGCCGGGGTTGGGTGGTTACGCAGGAACCGCCCGAGAAGCAGGGGCGGTGCCTGCTTCAGCTGCGGCCGGTCTGGCGTGCGGTAGGCGAAGGCGTGGACTGCTGGCCGGCTGCGCCGGGGCGGGGAAGACCCCGCACCCCTTGGGACCGCTGCGCGGTCCTGAGCGTGGCCGCTGCGCGGCCCTGAGCTGTTTGGTCTTTCTTCCTCTCCGGTCGCTCCATCCTCACCCGCGCGGACCTACTCACAACCCGTTCGCCTGCGGCGCCGGCCGTCGTGCGGAACTCGTCGCACGCGGTCGCTGCGCTCCCTTATTTCGCGCGACGAGCCCCTTTCGCCGGCCGGACCACGGGTTGTGTTCCGGTCCTTCATCGCGGGCGTGGATTACGGCGTCCGGAGAGGGCGAAAAAGGTCGGGGGCCACCCGATCACCCGGCTCCGGCACGAAAGGTCACCCACCATGACCCAGCCCATCATTGTCAGCGGGACCCGTGAGATCCTCGCGTACCTCCCGATCCGTCTCGGCTACACCCCGACCGAGAGCCTCGTCGTTGTCGCGGTCCGTGGCGACCGCCGTATCGGTGTCGTGGCCCGCATGGACCTCGACGACGTGACCGAGGTTCACGCCGAGACCCTGGCCCAGCAGGTCAACAGCGACCACCCCACGACCGTCCTCGCCGCCATCTACACCGAGGACACCGACCGCGCGCACGCGGCCATCGACCGCACCGCCAAGGCATTCGGTGGCTACGGCCTGGACGTCCGCGAGGCGTGGCAGGTCACCAGCACCGACTACCGCGACCTGTACGACCCCACCGCCAAGCCGGAGCCCGTCGAGGACTTCAAGGGAACCCAGGTCGCCGCCGAAGCCGTCGCAACCGGCCACGTCGTGCGCGACAGCCTCGCGGACCTCCTGCCCACGCCCGCCGACGCAGGCGCCCACGCCGCCGCCCGCCAGGCAGGCGAGACGTTCCGCACCGACGTCGGCACCGGCACCGACGCCCCCACGTTCGGATACGCGGTCTGGACCCTCGCCCTCACCGGAGTCACCAGCGGCCCCGAGACCTACGGCACGCTCGCCGAAGCCCTCACCGACGTCCCAACCAGGGACGCCCTGATCGTCGCGATGGTCCCCGGAACCCCCGAAGACGTCATCGCTCAGACCCTCGCGAACACCGGCGGCGACGCCCCCGGAGTCGGCGCGGCGATGCGCGCCATCATCGACGGCGCGGAAGGTGTGCGCCCCGGCGACGAGGCCGACAAGATGCGCGACCTGCTCACCCAGGTGATCGCCCACGCGGACAGCCACCAGAGCGCCGCAGCGTGGACCCTCTGGGCACTCATCGAGTGGTGGCACGGGAACTCGGCCACCGCCCGCGAAGCCCTCACCCGCGCCCAGGCCAGCGAGCCCTACCGGCTCGCACAACTGCTCTCCGGCGCCATCGCGACCGGAATGCCGCCGGGTTGGGTGATCCGCGAGCGGTAGACGAAGAACGGTGCGGGGCCGGGACCACCGGCCCCGCACCACCGCAACCGTGCGCCGGCCGCGGCCCATCGAGGGCCGCGGCCGACGCGGTGGGGGCTTGCCGCCCCCACACCCCCGCCTCACAACGTCACCAGCTCGCCCTACGATCAGCACCACCCACGGAGGTCACCCATGCAACCGATCGGACCAGCCGATACGCTGCCCGTCGCCTGGCTCCTTGCACGCCGCTTCAGCGGTCGCGTCGCAGCACTGACCTTGCCGATGTGGCTCCTGATCGTCTCCACCGACAGCGAACTACGCCACGACGGGCGCACCGTGACCGGCGCGATAAGACCTCCGGGGCACAACATCAAGCACGCGCTGCGGTTCGCCGGCGCGTTCCTTCTCGTAGCCGCGGTGGCGATCGCCGGCCTCATCGCGGCCGCGCTGCTACTCCCGCCGGCCTGGTTCCTCGCGACAGGCCTGGTGATCGCCGCACTGTTTTTCGTGCCCGCGATCAGTTGGATCGGATCGCTCCTGACCGGGCGATCCTTGCGGACGATCCGCAAGGTTCCCCGCGGCAGCTACAGGATCGACACCGTCGCCAGCTCTCGACGATGCCTCGGCCTCGGCCTCGTTGCGGACTACGCGCGCGCAACGGTTCCCGCTGGCTCCACCATCGCCGCCGTTGCCGCCTCAGACAGGCACCTCGACGTCTATAAACGCTACGGTTTCGTCCCGCTCCACCCTGGATCGCTCGTCATGGTGGGAACCGCTTGACCGGCGTGGGAACCGCTTGACCGGCGCCCTGGCACGGGGACTGCCCACACCACCGCGCAGCGTCGCGCCGGCCGTGGCCGGCGCGGTGAGGGCTCGCCACCCCCACCGCGCCTCAGCTGATACTCACTCGAGCGCGAGCAGCTCCGCCACCGGTGGGACGCAGCTCGGAGGCTCCATTGCTGGGGTGCCGTACCCGCTCAGGAGAGCGAGGGTCAGAACCCCCAGGACAGGGGAGGTAGTGAGGTCGAACTGGACGACACGCTTCGGTTTCTTCGGATGTTTGGGCACTTTGCTCATCTCTGAAAGGCCCGCGCTGTGTCATCATGGGATGGTCTCGCCAAAGACATACCAGATGAACCAGCCAGGCATTTCTGCTCGGTACTTCTCGGTCGGAGGGCCATCGCGTGCAACCGCGGTGGCCCTTTTCGTGTCGGCAGGCAGGAAGTCCGCGCAGAACGCGCATTCCTCGATGCCGTGCCATAAACGATCCTATCCAGCACGTCACACACGCCACACCGGCGTAAGTGAGGCCGACGCGCAGTTCGTCATGGGAGCGACCCTCCGTCGTGCGTTGTCGCGCTCAAGGGAGGGGGCGAGACTCGCAGGTTTCCGCCGCTCTCCGACGAGGTCACCGGCCGCGCGAGAGGTCCCAGATTGTCGCACCGTGCTCACGCGGCTCTCGTCGACCAGGAGCAGATCCGCCGCTGGAACCCGAGCATCTACGCGGGGTCGCGGCTGCCGGGGTTGGGTGGTTATGCAGGAACCGCCCGAGAAGCAGGGGCGGTGCCTGCTTCAGCTGCGGCCGGTCTGGCGTGCGGTAGGCGAAGGCGTGGACTGCTGGCCGGCTGCGCCGGGGCGGGGAAGACCCCGCACCCCTTGGGACCGCTGCGCGGTCCTGAGCGTGGCCGCTGCGCGGCCCTGAGCTGTTTGGTCTTTCTTCCTCTCCGGTCGCTCCATCCTCACCCGCGCGGACCTACTCACAACCCGTTCGCCTGCGGCGCCGGCCGTCGTGCGGAACTCGTCGCACGCGGTCGCTGCGCTCCCTTATTTCGCGCGACGAGCCCCTTTCGCCGGCCGGACCACGGGTTGTGTTCCGGTCCTTCATCGCGGGCGTGGATTACGGCGTCCGGAGAGGGCGAAAAAGGTCGGGGGCCACCCGATCACCCGGCTCCGGCACGAAAGGTCACCATGTTCACCACGCGCGCATGCATGCACTGCGGCAAGACGAGCGCCGTAGCGCTCAAGCCCGAGCAGACCGCAGTCCTCGCGGCCGGAAAACCGATCCAGGACGTGATCCCCGACGTCTCTCCCAACGTCCGCGAACTGCTGATCTCCGGTACGCACCCCAAGTGCTGGGAGGTGATGTTCGCGTGATCGACTCCCACCCGGACGCCATGCCCGCCGAGCGCCGCGCGATCCTGCGCGACAAGTGCGCCAAGCGCCTTCCGCAGTTCCAGGCGCACTACGTCGACGAGCTCGCCGACGGGCTCGAGAGCTATGCCCTGTGGCTCGGACTCCTGGACCTGCGACTCAAGCACCGCGCCTTCGTCGGCCACGAATCGCTGGCAGACCGCGACTGGTACGGCGCCTATGAGGCCGGCCAAGACCCCATCGCCTACGCGGACGCCGTGCTCAGCCACGAGTTCCCGCAGTTCTGACCCGACCCGGGGCGGGCCCAAGGGCCCGCCCCATCCACACGCGGAGGAACCCCAAATGCTCACCATCACCCACACCCACAAAGCCGGAACCCTCATCGACGGAACCGCCCGAGGCGACGGAACCGGCGCGATCCTCAAGACGAACCGCTGGAGGTGGGGACGCAGCATCGGAGCCTGGTACATCCCGAACAGCCGCGACCAGTTCGCCAAGTCCCGACAGATCGAGACCACCGCCGGCGACCTGCGCGCCGCCGGCCACGAGGTCACCGTCCAGATCGACGACGCCCCCGCGAGACGGCCACCGTCGAAGCGGACCGGGTCAGCCGTCAAGCTGGCCGCGTCGACGCACTCGCCGCCAAGGCCGACAAGAAGCACGCCGCCGCCGAGGCAGCCTGGACCCGCCACACGGCCGACGTCGAACGGCTCCCACCCGGCGGTGAACCGATCAAGCTCGACCACCACTCAGGAGCGCGACACCGCCGCGACGTCGAGCGCGCGCACCGCTCGATCGGTGCCGCCGTCCGAGCCGGCGACGATGCCGAAGAGTACGCCCGCCGCGCAGCAGCCGCCACCCACACGACCGGCGCCCGACACAACCCCGTCACCGTCGCCAACCGGATCAAAGCCCTAGCGGCCGACATTCGCCGCCTCGAGCGTCAGGTCGTCGCCGACACCTACGACCGCGAGACCGGCTACCGGCCAGCGACCGACGACGAGAAGGAAGCGCGCCGCGCCCGCCTCGCGCCCCGCATCGACCAGAAGCGCGACCAGCACGCCTACTGGGTACAGATCCGCGCCGAGCAGCAGGCCACCGGACACGCCACCAACTACAGTCCCGCGAACGTCCGCAAGGGTGACGCCGTCAAGATCCGCGGCTCCTGGCACCGTGTCGCCCGCGCGAACCAGAAGAGCGTGAGCGTCGAGACCGAGTACAGCTGGACCGACCGCGCCCCCTGGCACGAGGTCCAAGACCACAAGCCCGCTACCCTCTGACCCACCACGCCCGCGGTACGTGGCCCGTGCCGCGGGCGTGGTCTTCCCGGGGGTTTGCCACCCCCGGACCCCCGCCTCACGAGGCAGGCACACGGATCGGGAAGCGCACCCCAGCATCGGGAAGGGCCGCGGCCTACGACTTGCGGGGCCGCCCCGGCGGCCGGCGGCGGTCCTCGATGCCCTCCAACGCAGCCGCCGACCACACGGGGCCGCCATTCAGCGTCCCCTCGGGCGGCGGGAGCCACGGGACGCAACGATGCCGCGCGCTGCGCAGCGACGTCGTCGTGATCCCCAGGCGTCGAGCCAGACGCGCGGAATCGTAGAAATCTCCCGGCCCAGGACCAGGATCGCGGCCGGCGGAAGCGCTACTCATTCCGCCATTTTACAGCAGCGCTAGCGTTGCGATTCTGCTAAAATGATGCTCTAGCGTTGCAGTTTCTAGGGGTCAGAATGAGCCAGATTCCGAGCGATCTGAAGCGGACTGAGCTCGCCGACGACGGAGCGTCAGCGAGTACCGGAGGTCGCGCGCTGCGCGCGCGACCGCTGCAAAAGCCTGGATCTGTTTCCGGTCCGCCCCTGTCTCCGATTGTGGCCGGCGCAGGGTCCGGCAACTCGGACTCCGCTGCGCTGCGACCCGAGGCCGAAAGACTGCCTCGCTGCGCTCCTTCGTCGCTGAGCCCGCTCGACATTCGTTCAACCTCGGGCAACCGAGTCGCTCACGATGTTCGCGCCCTCCGGGTGCCTAGCCCCCGCGCTGATCGGCCATCGCACTACGCGCAGGGGCGGTCCGAAAAACGGTTGGAGAGGCTCATGAACAAGCAGATCGAGGTCACGGTGTTCTCGAAGCCGGCGTGCGTCATGTGTACGGCGACGTACCGGGCGCTCGACAAGAAGGGGATCAAGTACGAGGTCGTCGACCTCAGCACCGACGCGCAGGCACTCGAGCTCGTGCGCGGACTGGGTTACATGGAGGCGCCGGTCGTCGTCGCGGGGAGCGCCACTGGTCCGGGTTTCGACCGGACCAGATCAATGCACTAGCTGCGTAGGGGAGGGAGAGTCATGAGTGACAACGTCAGCGCCCAGCGCGTCCTCGAGGCCAACACGGCCGCGTGGGTGTGGTGGCGCTACCAGGCGACCTTGTGGGACGACTGGACTCGCGACTACCTCTCAAGCCGAGGTCTGAGGGGAGTGCAGGCCGGCTACGCACCTGGCGGCTGGACTCGACTCGTCAACGCGCTCCGCCGGCGAGGCTTCACGGACACCGAGCTGCTCGCGGCCGGGCTCGCCACGCTCAGCAGCAAGGGCAATCTGATCGACTACTACCGGGATCGGCTCGTCCTGGCAGTGCGCGACCGCAACAACGAGATTCTCGGGTTCACCGCGCGCCACACACCGCTGAAGGCAGGCGGGTCGAAGTACCTCAACACCCCTGGAACCGTCGTCTACACCAAGGGCCAAGCCCTCTACGGACTCGACGCGGCCGCCGCGCGGAACCTCGCGCACGGGGCCACCCCCGTCCTGGTCGAAGGTGCGCTCGACGTCGAAGCGACCCGCCGAGTCGGTGGGGCGCAGGTCGTCCTGTCCGCCTGTGGCACCGCGATCACCGCCGAGCAGCTCGACGCGCTGCGCGCCATCGACCCCGCCTGCCTCACCCGGCTCGTCGTCGCCTACGACGCCGACGCCGGCGGCCGCGGGGAGCAGCGCGGATCTGGGAACTCCTGACTCCTGTCGAGCGAGCCACGGCGCGCGTTGCAGTGCTCGAGGTGGGTAAGGACCCCGCACAGCTGATCGAGGAGGGCCACGTCGAAGCGCTGCGGACCGCACTACGTTCGGCGCCCACGCTGACGACCCTGGTGGTCCAGGAAGCACTCACCTGCTCCACCCTCAGTCACGTCGAAGGCCGAGTGAGCGCGGTACGGGCCATCGCCGAGAAGGTCGCCGTACTGCCGCCGGCCGCGCTGTCCGACGTCGCAGCTCTGCTCACCGTGACGTTCGAAGGTGGACTCGCCGGCGACACGATCGCCAGCGAGCTGATCGCAGCCTCCCTCGCCCACCAGGCGTCGTGATGAACGCCTGCCACAGCCGCGAACCGAGGCGCGCTAGGTTCGAGTGCACCAGGAACAGGAGGGGGCTCCACATGACGATCAGCGACCACGAACGCCGACGATGAGCCGACGCGGCGGCGCAAGCCAACGCCAGCGCGGCACTCGAAGGCTACGAAATCGACCCAAGGTCGCCAATCACGGCCACCAGCTCAACGAGAACGACCGAGCATGCAAGGCATCCCTCAAGCACGACGACAGCGGGCCGCTGCGCGAGATGTTCGCCAGGATCACCACAAAACAGAGCGCCGCCGGCGTCGACTACGCCGCAGACGACGCACTGAACCTCGTGGCGAGCTCGGCCTACCGCGACGCGTTCCCAACCCGCCCGGGCTCTGGGCGCGGCGACGCCCCGCACGTCGACCGACGACAGGGCGCACCCGGCACGGGCAGAGGAGGCCGCGAACGGTGATCAGTCAGCACGCATTCCGGGGAAAGTCTTGGCCTACGAGATCTTCTGGCTCCCTTTGACCTTGACCTTGGCCTTGGCCCCGATGTGTCTCGTAGTTTCAGTCCCGTTGTCTTCCGTATCAGCCGGGGGCGTGGGATCAGTGAAGAAATAGAGGTTGCGAACACGGTCGCGCGCGTCGCCGTTGCCGCCACGGGGCGTGTCGAGCATCTGCTTCTTCACTCGCAGCAGTTCAAGCTGCTGAAGTTCTTTGGTTCCTTTGGCTCTCATCGAGGGGCTGATCTTGTACCAAGTCGGGAAGTTCTCGATGCTCCACCACATTCCCGCGGCGCGGCTTTCAGGCTCGGCCAGGACGATCAGCAACATCGCGAGCCCTGGCGCGGTCATCCTTTGGATGTATCCCCGCCAGATAATGTCCGGAATCTGCAGGTATCTGTTCTGCACCTTCTGCGGTGGCGCGCTCGGCGGTGTGTATGGCGCGCGCGATGCGTCCTCGCACAGCAGAGTGATCAGCGAGGGTTCTCCCCGGGACGCGGTGACTTCAATCAGCCCAAGATTCTCCAATCGGCGGAACGAGTCGGTGATGCGCCGTGCACCGCTCCTTGCCGGGTCGTCCAATGCGAGGAGACCCGCCCAACGGCGCGCTGACAGCCTCGTGTCGTACGGCGGAGCGGAACTGCGACGTAGTAGCCCTAGGTACAGCTTGAGCGCGACGCCGCCACCTCGACCCTTCGTGGACACGATCTGTGCCAGCGGGGGAGTTTCGCCGGATCGTCGTTCCTCACGAACGACTTTCGGAGCGGTGTCGTCTTGCGGCGAGTGCTTGAGTTAACGAGTCTCTCGACCTCATCCCGACACGCTGAGGGCAAGTCGCCCATGCGGACTTTCGGATCCAGTAGCCCGGCGAAGAAACTGGCAGACGGGCGCGCCGCGGTGGCTTTGCGCGGCCCTACCGAGGCGTCTTCAACGCTTGCCGACACGGCGGTTCCTCCTTGGCGTCGCGATGAAATAGATGTCCTCTCTCCTTCACTCGTCTGCCGGCGTGGTGTGCCGTCGCTCTGGAACTAACCGTCTGGTCGTCTAGCGTAGGTCCATTTGCTCATCTGACACTACCCCACAATCGGGGGCCGGGCGTTACCCCAGGTCAGCCGCACTTTCTGCGATCAGTACGGGTATAATGGTCATGTAAGCCAAGGCAGGTATCGACTTCTTCTCTAAGGTTAAGTGTCTTAGAGAGCTGGCGGCGACGCCAAGGCCAGTCAGTAGGCGGCACATCCAACTCGCGATTTGGAGTGTCGGGGCGGCGAGACGGTAGCCATCTGTATGTGTCAGAACAGGCCCGTCGACCGTAGTTGCTCGTGCTGGCGGTAGGGCCTCGGGGTGGAACCCGGGGCCCTACTTCTTTGCCCGTTCAGGATGTTCTGGCATGGCTGCACGTAGATTCGAATCGACGCGGCGGTGCCGCTATTCGCAGACCTTGTGACCGTTCGACTCCATGTAGCAGTCGCCACCAGGACCGTTGCTCGTGAACGTGTAGAACGCGAAGAGCGCGGAGACGACGGCAATCGCGATCATGAAGCTCTTGAACTCCTTACGGGAACTCTCCGCTGCTTCCGCTTCTAGCTTCTCCCGGCGCTTGATCGACGCTAGTTCGTGCTCGAGGCGTTCGGCCTTCTCAGTGTCGGTTTCTGGCCGAGACGCGCGTTCCGCACGCTCCGCTGCGGCCTGTGCCGCGAAGATCTCGGTCCGCGCCTCCTTGAGCGACTGAATGGTCGAGGCACTCAACTGGTACTCGGCACACTGAGCAAGAAACTCGGCGTTTGTCAGGTCGAGGCCCAGGAGCATCGTCCACTCCTCGTCGATGACTGCGGCGAAGTCTTCCAAGTCCTCGTCGGTGGGCTCGTAGTCGTCGCTCCCGGCACTAACGCGCCGCTCCGACGCCACGTGGTCGGGGGTTGAGCTGGACGGCAGCGCTGCGCGCGGGTTGTCCTCGGTTTGGTCGTCTGCCATGAGTTCAGGTTACTGACCCGAAAGGCGGCCCGTGCGGAAGGTCAGCACACGAGTCGTTCCATGGGCTACTCAGCCTCAGAAACGACCGTTTTTGAACTGCATCAACGAGGTGTGTGTACCGAGTCCGGAGCGTGTGTCAAAAACCCTTGTCAGAAGTGTCGGCGTGTCAGAACTTCGATCGGACGTTTCTGACTAGGTTCAAAGGCATGGCAATCATCTGGGCCTATGCCCGAGTCTCAACAGCGGGCCAAGTCCTCGATGCGCAGCTCGACGCGCTGCGCGGTGCTGGCGTCGACGAACGACACATCGAGGTCGAGAAAGCATCGGGCCTTCGCCATGACCGGCCGGTCCTAGATCAGTTGTTAGCGCGGGTCGCTACCGGGGACACCGTTGTTGTGACGAAACTCGATCGTCTCGGGCGCTCCGTTCCCCACCTACTAAGGGTCGTGGGGGAGTTGGAGCAGCGAGGGGTGACCCTCCGATCGCTTTCGGAAGCGATCGACACATCATCCGCAGGTGGTCGATTCATGGTCACGATGATTGCCGCGCTGGCAGAGATGGAAGCGGACCTAATCCGTGAGCGAACTGTCGCCGGCCTCGCTGCCGCGCGGAGTCGAGGCCGCATCGGTGGTCGGCCGCTGGCGCTGAGTTCGGAGGCCGTGAGGGCAGGCCGGGCTGCACATCTACAGGGAGAGTCTGTCGCGGCGATCGCGCGCAGTTTGAAGGTCTCGCCCTCGACGGTGCGGCGACACGTTATTGGTCACGGCGAAAAGCGCGACTAGCGCTCCAGATGGCGTAGTCCAACGGGATACTGAGTCGGTGACGAACATAGAACAGGGTCAGAAAGTCGACTTCACACCGCTATCTGTACGGATGCAGTGGCGTACTGCGACTGAGTGGGAGGTCCTTGCCCGCTTGACTCGCCACCTACGATCGACTTCGTAGAGAGTTCTCGAAGAGGTTTCGACTACGAAGTCGGCTCCTAGCCGGCTCGCCCGCTCTCCCCCAACCCGTGAGCAGCAACCTCTGAAGCACGCTCAGTCGGGACGGTTGCTCTCCCAGAGGTCGGCGTCCATGCCTTGGGAGCGCATCACTTCGAGCTCGCCCTTGCTGAAGCGGCGGTATCGGGTCGGGTCGTACTCCCCGGTCGCCCAGTAGGGGTTCGGCTCGGGGTAGGTGCCGTTCTTCTCGCGCTGCTGCTCGCGCTGCTGCTCGCGCTGCTGTTCTTCGACGACCCGGACTTGATAGCCAATTTCCTCGAGGTAGGCGTCATTCCAGCTCCTGCGCGCTGACGCGAAGATGCGTTCGCCCGCGGTCCAGCACAGCACCGTGGCCACGATTCCGCCGAACACCACGATGCCCAAGACCGCTAAGGCCCCAAGCTGCGGGGCTGCGATCATCGAGGCGCCACCGAGCACGAGGATGGCTGCAGCCCAGAGCGCGGCTGACTTCGTGAGCGCCCGTGCTCGAACGTGAATCGGGAGCGGGTTCCTGACGCGGTCGAAGCATGCCTGGATCTCGTCATCGGACAGGACCCCGAAGTTGACGTTGTCCTGCGCCCACGTGCTGAAGGCGGTCTTGTGCTGGATCAGGGCCAGCCTGACGTTCGAGTTGTGAGGCACCGGGGCGGCTCTCCTTGCCTTGCCTGGTCTGCGAATGGCAGTTCTGCAAAGCGTAGGCAGTCCGCGGGCGCTGGACCACAACAAGGCCGGACCGCGGTCCGGCTTCTTGCGCCTGGCCGCTGTCTAGATTTCCAACCCTCCATACGTGCGGTTGGCTCTCTTCGGCCGAACTGAATCGGCTTGATTCGCAATGGTTGAGGTCGCTCGTTGCGGTGCATGTGCTTGTGACGCAGTGATCACTGGCGACAACGACGTGCCGCCGAATGCGAGGTCGAGCTCCGGCTGCTCGAAGTCAATCTCAGCATCGCCGGCGGCGCGCTGGATCGCCGCGCGCACGGTGTTGGGATGTAGGCCAGTGATGGCCGCGAGCTCTCGGAGACCAACGCGAGCATCTCGGGCGACGTCGAGGAATGTCTGATCGCGGTCGTCGCGTGATTGTGCTGCGACGTTGGACTTTTCCTCGAGGTCCGCTTGCGCACGTAAGAGCAGGCCGACGTGCTCGGCAGTGACCTCAGCCATGCGCTCGATCCTCGCTGTACGCGCGCCGCCATTCTTCACGCAACGTCGCGACCCGTTCGAGGTCGCCGTCGTTCACGGCCTGAGCAATCTGCTGTTCGAGGTCTTGCAGTCGGGGCATTCGGCAATTCTGGCACCCCAGCGAGTTAGACGAGGCGAGCCGCTCCGGACTCGCTACTCGGCTTGTCTGTCCATCCGATCGACGAGTCGTTGGCAGTCCTCGATGGTCGTCACTAGATGCTGGCGTGCGATCCATGCCGCGTTCTCATCGTCGACTTCCGCAAGGGCGACGCGAGCCTCCAGCAGATCCGCGATGGCGCTCATTGCACGCCGTGTCGGTGTGCTCGCTGCGAGTTCGGTGTCACGCAGGACTGACCAGAGAGCGAACGCGACTAGGAAGCCCACGGCGGCGATGGCGTAGAGCCAGTCCGCCTGGGAACTTTCGGGCGAAATCTTGAGCGTGATAACGCTTCCGAGCAGGCCACCGAAGAAGCCGAAGTAGCCCATCGCCGCGGCAGAGTTCGTGAGGGCCGGTTTCTTTGCCCGGCGGCCCTTGCCCACGCGCCTGCCTCCTACTCGCCGTGGTCGGCTGGCTGGGTTGGTGCTTCGTCGGTGGCCCGAGTGCGTGCAGCCTGTCGGCGCCTTGCACGTGCCTTCTTGTCGGGCTCCGCGTAGCCGATCTTCTTCAACTCATCGACCGACCACCCGGCGCTGAGAGCGGCGTTGAACGCCTTCACGTCAGCACGCTCCGCCGCCTTGATCTGCTCCGCGGCTGCGCGCTCCGCCTCTGCAATCTGACGAGCAGCGTCAGTGCGCACATCTGCGAGTTCTTGTCGCCCTAGCGCGAGGGTGCGAACTGCCTCCACCCGCTGATCCTGTGCGCGACGGGCACGCTCTACGGCTTCCTCGACACTCATCTCTTTTGCCATGCCATCAGCCTACCGAAGTGCCACATCGAAGCAGAGCGTTTGCACATGCTGCTCTCGTCCCTTCCATGCCTCGTCACGATGCGGGGGCATCGGGCTGGCGCCGCGATGCCCCCAGCGGTCCCGGACGGAGCAAGCTATACACTTAGCCGTGCTAAGTGGCTTGTGCGTTGGACGACTACGCCGCCCGCTGGCACACTGGACGTGTGATCCCCGCAGGGGCGGGGTCGCTGCGCTGGGCATGAAGGGCGGTGAAGAGGATGAGCGAGACGACTCCCGGTGGTCGCCGTTTCGATCGTCGCCGCCGTGCCAATGTCACGGGCGGGCGTCAGCACCGTCACGAAGTGAAGGTGTCGCCCGAAGAAGAGGGAATGCTCGTGCGGATTGCCGCGGAGCAGCATGTGACCGTGGCTCGACTTCTGGTCGAATCGGCGCTGTCAGCGGACTGGCGTGAGACGCCCACGGAACGACGTCAGGCGCTTGCCGAACTCTTCGCCATTCACCGCCTGCTCGCGGCTGTTTCGAACAACGTCAACCAGATCGCGAAGGCTACGAACGCAACCGGCGAGGTGCATGCCGAGCTGCGCGGGGCGCTGGTCGCAGTGCGACGCACGGCCGTGCGAGTTGACGAAGCGATGGATGGGCTGAGCCTCCGATGATGCCGAACGTCGTGCGCGGCGATCGCATGGCGGGGCTGATGGTCTACCTCGCCGGGCCGGGCCGGAGCAACGAGCACACCGATCCGCACCTGGTGGCCGGCGACCAGGCGATGCTCGCCTGGCATGACGACGCCGAGCTCGGCCGCGATGCGGCCCTGGCGATCGCCCGGCATCTCGACCGCCCCTCATCCGTCTTTGACGTCGATGTTTCGGGCGGTCACGTGTGGCATTGCTCGCTCTCGCTTCGTGCGGAGGAAGGGCTGCTGACCGATGACCAGTGGCGCGCGATCGCTGACGACTTCGTGCGGTCGATGGGCTTCGACGACAACGAAGGTACGAAGGCGCCGTGCCGCTGGGTCGCTGTCCGCCACGGTGTGTCGAAGCAGGGCAACGACCACGTTCACCTTGCAGTGAATCTGGTGCGTGAGGATGGCACGAAGGCGAGCGTCCACAACGACTTCATCCGCGCGCAGCGCGCGGCGCGCTCGCTCGAGAAGGCGCACGGCCTCGAGCGCCTCGAATCCGCCACTGCCGGGCGGGCGACACGGGGCTTTGATCCCGCGGAGCGCGAGGCTCAGGCACGCGCTCGAGCGCAGGCGAAGTACACCAGGGTCGAACGTCGTGATTCGGGTCAGGCGCCTTCCTGGCACGAGCTGAATGCAGCGGAGCGTAAGGCCCTGGTCGGCGCGGAGTTGACGCACGACCAGCCTCGCCACGCGCTGGCCCGGACGGTTCGTGCGGCGGCCACAGCGAGTGAGTCGGAGGCCGAGTTCGTTCGCCGGCTTCGGCGATCGGGTGTGCTTGCTCGGCCGCGCTTCGCGGCGGACAGGACTGACGTCGTGACCGGGTACTCGGTAGCGGCACGACCCCAGTACGGCGAGCGGCCGATCTGGTACGGCGGAGGTCACCTCGGTAGGGACCTGACGCTCCCGCGTCTGCGGAGTTCGTGGCCCGACACGCCCACCGGCGCTAGTGAGGCGGCCGCCGAGTGGACAGCGGCCAAGCGTGGCCGGCGCGTGGTGGCACCAGGCCGGGAAACGACAACCCCGGACCCCGAGACGTGGAAGTCGTACACCGCCCAGGTGAAGGAGCTTCGGGAACGCCTGCGCTCGATCCCCGTCGAGGATCGCGGAACGTGGGCGACCGTCGCTCGGCAGACTGCCGGCGCCTTCGCGGCGTGGTCGAACGCCGTCGAGCAGACCCCGGGCAGCCTCGCGGCGGCGTCGGATGCGCTGTCCAAGTCGGCTCAGACCTACCACCGCACACCTTCGCCACAGAAGGCGGGTCTCGTAGCGATTTCGGGCACTGCGATGCTCCTGGCCTCGGCGGCACGCGGGGGAATGGGACCGTCGCTCAGGCAGCGATGCTGAGACAGCTCGTGCGCTTGTCGCAGGCCGTGTACGAGTCTGCGAAGGCCGGCGGCGAAGCACGGCAGGCCGCCGCGATTGCTCGCGCCGAACGTGACCACATGCGCGCCGTGGCCGCGCGGCTGCCGAAGCTCAACCCTGTCGCTCGTGAGGGTGCCGGGACGGGACAGGCCACTGCGGCTGGTGCGGCGCTCGACCGTCAGGCGGCCGCAGTCATCGAGAGGGCCGGCGCGGGCCAGTCAACGCCCACCGGGGGTCCCCGGTTCCCAACAGACTTGATCCGGCGCGCAAGCGCCAGACGACTCAGCCGGGCCCAACCCTTGGACCCGAACGATAGGAAGGGGGCGAAACGATGGCGCAAGAAACGGATGGGATCGAGGAAGCCTTCGAGGGTCAGATTCGGGTCGCGGTCACCGTGGCCGGGCGCGTCGGCGAGCAGGTCGCACGAGCCCGCGAGGAAATGCGCAGGCGTTCTCAGGCGGCGAGCGAGCAGGAGGCGCGCGAGCTCTCATCACGCATCGCCGCTGAGCGCCACGTGGCACGTGCTCAGTACAGCGACGTGCACCGGCCCGACTGGTGGGCCAACGCCAGCGCGCAGCAGATCGGAGAGACCTACGGTCTTGCCCGCGCATGGGCGAACGAGGATCCAGAAGCCGCGAAGGCCGAACAGCGGATGAGAGAGGAACTTCGCGCGCGGCACGGCATCGACGCGAACAACGCCGGCGGCGACCCGGCCGCAGTCCAGGAGGCAGTCGACCGGGCTCGGCGAGACAAGGACCGGGCCGAGGCTTTGCAGCTCGCTTCCTTCGCAAACGCAGCAGACCGCAGCGCTGAGCAGGCCGCGACAAAAGCGGAGAGCTCTGCGGATCCCGCGCTGGTCGATGCGGCGAGCGCGGACGTTGACGCCCACAGGGAGCAGGCAGCCGCCGCCCGCCACGAGGCGGCCGTGGCATACGACTCAGCGGAGCGTCGCGAAGAGACCGCCAGCACCCTCGAGAGTCACGGAGTAGCGCCAGAGATCGTCGCGACCCGGATGCGGGCCGACGTCGATCAAGCGAAGCCGGCCACAGAGGCCACCCGCAGCACGACCGGCAGGGCGCCGAAGGCCCGCAGCAGGCGGGGGTCCGGTGCCCAGATCCAGCGCACGGGAGTGAGCCGGTAGGGCTCCGCTGGCGCGCACCTTCGAAAGGAGGCTCCACCCGGTTCGGGTGGAGCCTCCTTGCGCGGCCGGTCAGTCGTCGCGGACGTCGGGGAACATGCCCTCAGGCGGTTCTACGTAGGGCAGCGGTTCCCCCTTCCGGCTCGTGTTCTCTGCACCCTCGGTGGCTGCGGCGAACGGGCCGTCCGGGTCCATGAGAACGCCCATGTGGTGGTCGGCGTGATCGCGCCACCAGACACTCATTCCGGTCGCAGGGTCCTGGCGCAGGTGTTCCCACGCCCGCCATAGGGCCTCGAGTCGGATCACGGCTTCGTCGTACGCCCACCACTGCCCAGCCCAGCATCGGTGCCGGCCGTCGATGCGGCGCTTGTAGACGTGGCGCAGGTGCTCTCGAACGAACTCGTCTACCGACCCGAAGTGAAGCCTCGGTGCGGCTTCGTCGTCGGAGCCGGCGGGAGAGTCCTCGCCTAACGCCGCGGCGGCCGCGTCCGCGGCTCGCTCGCGTAGCGCCTCGAGCATTTCCGGTGAGAGCGCTTCTTTGACCGCTGCCGCGGCGGCCTGAGATACGTGCTGCTGGACGGCCTTCTCGACAGCGAGGTCGACTCCGATACCCAGGGCGCCGAGGTGGGTCGCGGTCGGTTCTAGGTCGTCGTAGTCGTCGCCCCACTCGCTCATGCCTGCTCCTCTTCGAGAGCTGCGGGCGGCGGCGTGACAGCCAGCTCGGCCGCAGCCGCTTCTAGTTGCGTCTGCGCTTCGTGGATCGTGCGGGCGGCCTGGGGGTCGTGGGCCGCGATGGAGGCGCGCACGGAGTCGGCGTGCTCACCCGTCATCCAGGGCTGGGTTCGGATGAGAGTAGGTCGTGCGCCGGAGGCGAGAACCACGGCTCTGCCCTTCGGCATCGCGGCCAGCGCGGCGACGTCGAGGATCCGTTCGCGGGTGAGTTGGTGTGAGACTCCACGCCCTCCACGGCCGGTGGAGAGGGTCGAGGTCTGGCGGTCGTAGTCACCGATCAGGCGCGACAGGTCGTCGAGGAACGCGGTTTCGCTCACACCGCCGCCGTAGACCTTCACGTTCGCGGCGGACCAGAGCTTCTTCATCCCCGACTCGCCCCAGACCTCAACACCTTGGGACCAGGACTGCAAGATCGTCATGAGGACGATTCCCCGCGAGCCGAAGTGGCTGTAGAGATTCGGCAGCTCGCGCCAGCGGCAGACATTCGCTGCTTCGTCGAGTACTCCGAGCAGAGGCTTCGAGAGTCGACCTCCGGCTGAGCGGGTGGCGAGGTCTTCCGCGGCCTCGATGACGGCGACCGTCAGGGCCGTCACCAGAGGGCCGGCAGTGCCCTTGCCTTCCTTGGACAGTGAGTACAGGGTTCCGCCGTCCCGTACGAACGTCGCCGCATCGAAATGCGGGCGGCTGTCGTACTGATCGCCGAGACCCTGAGGGGTCACCCAAGAGGCGACCTGACGATTGGTTAGGCACGACGCCATCTGCTGAGCCGTGCCGAATACGCCGCCGCGCTGCTTCTCGGGGGCTGCGACCACCCCGGCAACCTGGTCCGCTGTGAGGGCGAATCCGTGCTCGCGGAGAATGTCGACGGCTGTCTCGTCCGAGGGGCGAGTCAGCCAGGTGTAGACCGCCGTGATCGGACGCCCGTCCAGGGCCGCAGCGAGCAGGAGTCCGGCAAGGAGATCCTGGCCGGCGGGGTCGAAGTATGCGTCGGTGCGTGCCCCGGGATCGCGGGCGCCTGAGGCGAAGTGCTCTGCCAGCTTCGCGGCCCTGACCTCATCGGTGACGTAGGACAGCGGGTTCCACCACCAGGTCGGTTCCTCGAGTGCGATGGACTGCGGATCGAACACCCACACCGGGCCCGTCGTCGCGCGCACATCGCGGGTGGCGTCGACGACGTCGCGCTTGTTCGAGGTGACCAGGACGGCGCCGGGCGCGTCGAGGATCGCGGGGACGGCCCGCGAGGTCGTCTTTCCGGTTCGCGGACCCCAGACGTCGATATGCATGTCTTCCCACGAGCCGAGCAGAGCTTGCCCGCCGATCGTCTTGCCGATCGGTACCCCTGGTGTCCCCTCGACGCCGAGCCGTTGCGCGGTAGCAACGGCGCTGCGCCGGCCGAGCCCTTCGACGTCCTTGCCCCGGCCCATGTACGACGCCGAGTCGTCTACCCGCGTCCTGTTGCGGCGGTACCGGCCGATCGCAACACCCACGAGCAGGGCTGCGACCAGCACCGCGGCGGCGAACACGGAGACTACGACCGTCGCCGAATCGGGCCAGACGACGTCGCCGGTGACGAGGCCGAAGGCGACCGCGAACGGATCCGCCGGCAACTCTGGCTCGACCCCGTCGAGCCGGTTGCCCAAGTGAACCGCCACGTTCACCGCCACGAGGGCGAGCATCGCCAGAGCGATCAGGGAGAAGAGCAGCACGGTCTCCCCGGACAGCCCACCTGGGTCCCGACGTCGGTTGTTCGGGCGGGTCACGACGCCACCTCGTGACGATCAACGCGGCCGACGCGGCTGCGTTCGTTCCAGAGGCGGTTGGTGTCCGTGATGGCGCGCTCAGCTTCGGTCAACTGGATAGCGATCGGGATGCCCGGGCGTCCACCGACCTTCACGAGAAACTTGCCGCGCCCGGGAGGCTCAGCCTCCTGACCCACGGCGGGGTCCCAGGCCGGCGGGTCCTGCCAGCCGATCAGAAGGTCTTGCTCGGCGCGGGAGAACGGCACCGCGGACGTCAGTTGAGGCATCTCCGCTGAGGGGAGCCCTCCGCAGATCACCATGCCGGAGCGCTCGACGAAGCCCTTGGCCTTCATCCGGTCTTCCTCGGTCGGTAGGGCCAGGAGGTCGCTCATCGTGTGAGAGACCATCGCGGTGCCGACGCCGCGCTGACGATTGAGGCGCGTCAGCGCGTCGACGCGATCGACCATCCCGCGCCCGGCGCGCAGGGCTCGCCAGAGCTCGTCGAGGATCACGAAGTAGTGGCGTCGCGGCTCGAGCCCAGCGTCCGCAAGGGCGTTCGCGACGTTCACCGTTCCGAAGCCTGCCGACCAGCACGCCAGCAAAGCAGCGGCTTGGAGGTCCATCTGGGAGTCCTGGATCGCCGAGACGTCATAGACCACGGGGGCGTCGCGGCGCATCGGATTCGTCGTCTGCCGCGCGAAGGTCTCACCGAGCCGGCCTCCGCTCGTGAGGCCGATCAACGAGGCTTCCAGATTTTCAGTTATGTCCTGGTACCTCCGATCGTCTCCGCGATCGAGCGCGACTGCACGCAGCTCGGCGGGGCCTTCCTGGACGACGCGCAGCAGGTCCCCGAGCACGGGGATCCCCTCGTGGCGCTCGTCGAGCACCTTGAGTGCCCGGTCGAGGATCGTTTCCTCCCGGTCGGTGGGTGGCGCTGCCCTCAGGATCGTCAGCAGCGCCGAGACCATCGCGTGTCGTCGCCCGTGCGCGTCGGCCACGACCTGGTCGGCTTCCTTCTCGAAGCCGGCGGACCGAAGCCGGTCCGCGGCAGCCGTCGCTTCTCCCGGGTCGAGAACGTTCAAGAACCCTCGTCCGTTGCCGAGCGTGATGACCTGGCCGCCCATCGCCTCGACCATCGGGACGTAGTCAGGTTTCAAGTCCCCGAGGACCAGAGGCATCACGCCATACCCGGCGAGGCCTGTGGCCATGCGGATCACCCCGGTCGACTTCCCCAGCCCAGGCTTGCCCAGCCAGAAGAGCGACGGGTTGTTGATGAGCTTCGCGCGCTGGAACCAACTGATCGGGTCGCAGCACAGGGTCGCGCCCGACGTGATGTGCCGACCCAGCGGCACGCCCACCATCGGGGTCCCAGACCCGATCGAGAAGGGCCACAGCCCGCACGTCTGGACCGTCGTACCTCGCCACTCGTCGGGGGCCTGCACATAGGCCGACGACCCGCGGCCACGGCCGAGCCACCCTCGCCCGGTCGGGCGCGGCGGCCGCTTCTCGGTTGGTGCAGCAGCCTTCTTCGAGGTCCGCTTCATCTTGGTCTCCCGGCTCACAGCTTGTCCCGCAGTTCGGCAGGCACCGACACGTGCTTGGACAGGATCAGACCCAGCGGGAGCGCCGCAGCGAACGCCGAGTCCTGCGACCCGTAAACCGGCCGCAGCTTCAACCGGGCGGTAGCGGACAGGTTGTCGACCGCAGCCCTCGCGTCCGCCTCCTTGCTCGGATCCGTGACGGTTGCGGTCACCAGGAGACCGAAGTTCACGAGCCCCGCGCCAGAGGCTTCCTCGCTTGCCGTCGCGGCGGCCGCCCGCACTCCTAGAGAGTCACGCGCTGCCGGCTTACGCGACGCGGAGGCCCGGAACTCCGCCGAGCGAAGGTCCGCCTCGACCAGCGCTGCTGCGCGCGCCGAGTCGATCGGCCTATAGAGCAGAGTGACCCGCTTCCGTGCGATTTCTCGATGCGGCGCGAGAAGACGGGCAAGGACTCCCGACTGGACGTTGCCACGCGGCGCACCGGTCATGGACCAGGTGACCGAGCGCGCCGAGTCATGGCGGTAGGACTCCCAGGTCGCCTCGGCAGCGGACGGTCCGACGTCCGGCCAGAGCATCTCCGGCAGCTCACCTTGGGCGTGGGCTTCGTCGATGAGGGCCGCAGCGGCAGGGTCGTACGCGATGCGAACGGTTTCACACAGTTCCTGTGCGCTCATCGGGTGTGCGGCCCCTGCGCCGGTCGCTTGAAGGCTTCCGGTCAGCCCGGGGATCCGTGAAGCGAGCTCGCGGGCCATATCTTCGGGCTTGCGCGGCTTCGCACCTGCACGGGCGGCGGCGGCGAACGTCAGCGAGACGAACGCCTTCACCGTCGAGGACCCTGCCGGGTAGCGGGCGACAACCTCATCGAGCACGGCTCGGGAGAACTCAGGCGCCCCCTCATCGGTGTTCAACGACACCTCGCGACGCAGTCGGGAGCCCGAGTCCGGAGCGGTCTCGATGGTGACCGCCGCAGCCTCGATCCCGGGCTCGTCGGAGAGATTCGCGAGCCAATGCCCCCATTCGGCGACCCAGCCGTCGAGCTGCTCCTGGTCGACGAGCGCTGCCCCGTCCGGGTCTGTGCCGATCACCACGGAGTAGCTGCGCGTCGCAGGGGTGTAGAGAAGCGCGAACGGTCGGCCGTAGGAGTCTCGGTGTTCGCTGAGACGAGTCCCAGCCGCGATGCCCGGGAGTTGGTAGGTTCCCCATTCCGTGCGGCCGATCGGCCCCGATCGGTACAGGTGGGTTCCGCGAGAGCGGGCCGAGAGCCACGCCAGACGAGACGAGGCCCGCGTGAGGACGTTGCGACCGTGCGAGTCCTTTGTCACGAGCAGCAACAGCAAAGCCCCGAAGCCCGCGGCCGTGGCGAGCGCAGCAAGCAGGGTCGACGCCATGAGCACGACCAGGACAACGAAGAGCCCGATGAACATCAGCCCCGTGCCGGCGGTGCCCAGGCCGAGCAGCCCTGGCGACGTCGGGCGCCGCCAGTTTCCATATGTTCGCGGTGCCTCGGACATTCGGCTATCGACTGCCATCGGGACCACCACCCTCCCCTGTCGATTCCTCAGCGATCTTCTTGGCTGTACCGCTCACGGCCTGCCCTGCGCCCTTCGCAACTCCGATCGCCGCTCCGGCGGCTGCACCGACCGGACCGCCAGCGGCCCCGGCTGCTGCGCCTCCTGCTGCTGCGCCTCCGCCTGCTGCTGCGCCTCCGCCTGCTGCTGCGCCTCCGGCCGCTGCGCCTCCGCCTGCTGCTGCGTCTCCGGCGGGCGCGACACCTGCTGGCGCTCTACCGCCCGCGGCTCCGCCGGACGGGCCTCCGCTGGACGGCGCGCCACCGCCCGCGCCACCGCCCGCGCCACCGCCCGCGGCTCCGCCGGACGGGCCTCCGCTGGACGGCGCGCTACCGCGAGCAGCTCCACCGCCGGACGAGCCTCCGGCAGTCGGCTGTGCGGATCCGCCGCCAGGGCTGGCAGAGGCAGCACTTGATCCCGTCCCGGATGCGGCCTTCCCGATGGCCGCTGCGCCTGAGGAGAGCGGCAGCCGCTCCCAGGGCGAGAGCTCCACCAGCGCCACCAGAGGCCATTGAACTAACGGCGGGCGTGACGAAACGCATCAGGGCCGGGAGCGCGAACAGGGCGAGGATCATGAGCGTCAGGCCGGTGAGGACGGACAGCAGTCCCGAGCCGTCGTCAGTGAACACCGACGTGCTCGACAACTTGAACGCGGTCGCGTAGACAATCGCAGCGGCCGGCTTGTAGAGAATGAAGGCGACTAGCCATCCGATGCTCTTCTTGAACCACATCTTCCCGGCCTCAGTGTTGGTAGCTGAGGCTGTAAGCGGGAGGATCCCGACCAGGATCACGAGCATCCCGCCACGGGCGACCATCAGCACGATCTGCAACACCGTCGCGAAGATCGCGACGATCCCGAGAATGATGATGAGTAGCGGGCCGAGACCTGCGGTGATCGGGTTGGTAGTCAGGGCCAGCAGCCCCAGCACGTTCTCCGAGAAGCAGGCGGCGGTGCCGATGCTGCAATCCAGCGAGGCGTTGAGAATCCACACGGAGAACGAGTCGGCCGCGGTGACCAGGAGGCCGACGACGGTCACGCCGGCGCCGGCGACAACGATCAGGGTCAGCAGGCTCTTGACCGTGTCCCTGCCTGGGTCCGCGCGCTGCTCCCACGCCATGCGGATGCCACCGATGATGATCGAAACCACAGCGCCGGCGGCCATGTACCACCACAGGGAGGATTGAAGGAAGCCGACCGTGCCGGCCGCGCCCCGGGGCTCGCCGGGAGCAGGACCGAGACAATCCCCGCAGAACCTCCGATGAGGATCGCTCCACCGAGCACGAAGCCGATACGACCCACGGCACTAACTCCTTCACCACGGCGAAGGCTGACCGCGATCAAAGCGCCGAGGATGACGAGCGCGATCGCCGCCATTGAGAAGCCGATCCACGACACGTATCCCAAGATCGTCGTGATGTTGCCAGAGTCAGGCGCGCGACTCCCCGGGGCGACGGTCGATTCCCCGCCCGAGCCTGTGAGGTTGGGGGTGCCGATCTTCACCCAGACGGTTCCGAGAGCGGTCACCGTCTTTCCGAACGCCTCGATCACCGAGTTGGCGAGGTTGTCGAACGGGTTCGAGACGGTGTTGATCGCACCTGCAACGTTCGCCACGCCGCAGACCGGTAGGAACCGATCAAACCCTTCACACGCCGCCATCGCTCATGCCCCCAGCTGACGTATCCCGCAAGGTCCGGGATCATCGCGGCGTCGAGTGGGGCGTCCGGGTCGTCAACAACCAACTTCCAGTCGCCGCTCTCCCAGACCAGGTCGTAGACGATCGACATCGTGAAGCTCTGGCCCTCGACCGCCCCTTGCGTGGCGAGGTCCACCAGAGCGGTGTCCCCGTCGTAGGACAGGACGCGGAACCCAACGAGATTGACCCGCGAGCCGGAAGTTGAGGTCTCTCCGCTGTTCTCAGCAAGGAGCTCATCCTTGGCCGAGCCTCTTGCTAGGAAATACGTCCCCCATGCTTCAACGCTGTCTGGGTCCGCCGACTGAGCCAGTGCATTCGCGGCAGCGAACAGGGCGCCCTCTGGGGAGCGTTGAAAGCAGAACCGCACGTCGTTGGCCGTGAAAGTGTCAGCGGGACCGTAGATCGGAGACGTCGGGTATGCGGTCGTTCCCTGGTAGGACCAGTCGGCTTCGGGGCCGGCAGAGACGGTCCCTTCCATGACGTCCCCCTCGAGGCCACAGACGCTTTCACTATTGGTGTCGGGTGCTGGTTCGAACGGGTTCGCGCTGGGGGTCTGGCTCGGCTCTGCGGTCGACGGCTCGTCATCGTCGCCGGCCGTGACGGCCAGCACCGCGCCGAGGATCACTATTGCGACCACAGTGCCGCCGGCCACGACGAAGCCGGGCCGGGTCCACATGCTTCGCTCGTCTTCGTCTTCGGACATTGTGGTTATCCCTCTCAGCTTCCGGCGACGACGCCGATCCAGGCGGCCCCTGCTCCGATGACGATCGCGCCGGCCATCGGCCACAGAACCTTCGGCAGTGCGTCATGCCCCTCGCCGCGGCGGAAGCTGACGGCGATGGCGATACCGCCGACGATGATCGCGCCGGCGACGACGACGTAGCCGATCCACTTGAGCCAGCTGACGATGGTCGTCACGCCCTCGGTGCCCGGGGGCTGGGCCGGGCCCGGGTCGGGGACGAGCGCGATGACGTCGGCCGCAGCCGCTAGGGATTCGTAGAGCGCCATTGGAGTGCCTTTCAGTGAGTGGTGCCGGCGGCACCGGGTTAGAGGATGCCGTTCAGGTCATCGACGAGGCGGCGAATCTCACGCGGAGAGTCTTCGAGCAGGGATGGGGCGCCCATGCGCCACGACTCCATCCAGGGAACGTTCCAGGTACGCGGGACTCCCCCAGCGATCACCTGTGCCTGGTGTCGCAGCGCGCGCGGCAGACGACCCGGCGCATCGGCGACGATCGCGAGCCCGAGCAGCTCCACGTTGCTCACGAGCCCCGCTGCCCACTGCGTCGCCGCTGCTTGAGCCGCGCGAAGACCCCGGCGTTCGAACGTGCGACGAGGATGACCTTCGACGGGGACGCGGAGTTGCAGACAGGCCATGCATGGCCGGCGGCGGACCACTCCGGGTCCAGCTCTGCCAGGCTCGACTCCCCCGCGCCTCCGTGTGCTCCGAGGCACCAGAGGGCCGCAGTTGAAGGCTGCGAACGGATCGGGAGTTGGTCGACGCGATCAGGCGCGGGCA